>NZ_JAVFVN010000740.1:0-235342 GCF_030910085.1 Stenotrophomonas maltophilia group sp. RNC7
AATCGGGAGAGAAGGTGTCCGGTCGTGGGGGCGGCCGGGCGGGGGGGCGCGGGCACCCCGGGCGCCGGTGTTGGGGGGCGGCGGCGCCCCCCCCCCGCGCCCCCCCCCCCGCGTTTTCCGCCCCCCGCGGGGCGGGGCGCCCGCCGGCGCGGCTGGGGGGTCCGGCCCGGCGGGGGCTTGGGGGGGGGGCGGCGCGCGGCCCCCCACCCGCCGGGGTCGGGGCGCCCCCGCCCCCCCCGCCCCCCCCCCCCCACGACCGGACACCTTCTCTCCCGATTGTTCAGCCGCCCCCGGGGGCGGCTTCACATCTGCACCATCCCCATTTAACAACCTCCATGGCACCGTGCGAACCACGTAGTCATGCAGACGGGAGTTGTGGATGAGTACCGAGAAGAAAGCCGATTTCTCCGGCGTCAGCAGCAGCGTCGACAGTACCGCCGAACAGGCACCGAAGGCGGACTTCTCCGGCGTCAGCGCTTCGGTGGACAGCACCGCAGACGTTGTCAGCGGCGGCACCTATACCGTGCAGAAGGGTGACTCGCTGTCGAAGATCGCCAAGCAGCATCTGGGCGACGCCAATGCCTGGAAGAAGATCTTCGAAGCCAACCGCGATGTGCTTGATGACCCGGACAAGATCTTCCCGGGCCAGACCCTGAAACTGCCGCCGAAGTAAGCCGGCCAGAGTGCCGTCCAACAATCCCTGGGAGGAACCCCGAATGATCAAGACCACCCCGCTCCAGACCGCCCTGATCGCCGCCCTGCTGGGCAGCGTCGCCCTGGTCGGTTGCAAGAAGAAAGAAGAGTCGACCGACAACAATGCCGCTCCGGCAGCGACTGCTCCGGCCGAACCGGCAGCACCGGCCCCGATGACCGGCGCGCCGCCGCCGATGGCCGAAGCCGCTGCTGTCAGCGTCTCGTCGGTCACGGTCGGCAAGACCGCCGCCGCCGACAAGACGGTTGCGACGACGGCTTTGTTCGCGCCGAAGGACGACATCATCGTCTCGGTCAAGACCGACGGTGCTGCCAACAACGTCACCGTTGGCGCGAAGCTGACCTACCAGGACGGCCAGGTGGCCGGCGAACAGAATGCCACGCTGAACACCAGCGGTGCGGAAACCACCAACGTCACCTTCAAGAATGCAAAGGGCTGGCCGGCCGGCAAGTACCGCGCCGAAGTCACCGTCGATGGCAAGGCGGCCGGAACGCCGCAGGAGTTCGAGGTCAAGTAAGTCCAGCCGACTCTCTCCCGGCAGGGCTCACGATGGACGCAGCCGCGAGGCTGCGTCCTTTTTTATTGGCGATGCCCGCTTGGGGAGGGGGCTGCCGGTATACGCTGAACGGAACACGGCCAGGTAGGGGATAGGATGCTCAGCTGGATTGCGCTCACGCTCGCAATGGGACCCGCGAATCTCTTGAGCTACAGTTGCGACCACTTCTTATACGGCGCCTGTGTGCGGGTGCCGACAGGCATGTCCGTGACCTACGAGGCACCTGTTGACTTTGGTCTGCACCGCATCAGGCGTGATGGTAGGGAAGTCGCCTTGATCTACGAGGGCGATGCCCCCGAAAAGCCTGTGCCAGGAAGCACGCCGGATCTGCGCTTCACGGATGGCGGATATGTCGTGTCGGGGTATGCAAGGGCGGAAGGACCTTCCACCCGGTACGACGTCTACGTTCGACCCGGATCATCTGGCGCCGGCTCGCTGCACATCCGAGGCTCTGCAGCGACAGCAGATGAACTCGCCAGCCTGGCCGCCGTCGTTGGGGGATTCCGAATCTGCAACTTCCAGCAAAGCAAGCGCTCGCAGACATTGATCTGTCCAAGGCGTGCCGAGTGGGGGCAGGGATTGTCGGAGTGGGTCATGCGTGCCTCAACGAGCGGGAAGTCGAATTAGCCATCAAGCCTCAGCTTCCAGACCGGAAGCGAGCCAACGACGAAACACAGCGGTCCAGTACCGCCGCGTATGGCGTGGCTTTGCCCCGCGCGACTGAAAACGCGACAATGCAGGGGTTTTCCCCGCCGCGCGCCCACCCTGACGGCGACGGGGGAAAGCGTGGGGCCCCGCCTCGCGCGCGACACGGTTGCACGTGGCCCGGCGCTGGCGCCGGCCTTCCCCTGAGCATTGCTACAGAGTCCAAGTCCCCCATGTCCAAGATCCTCTACACGCTGACCGACGAAGCACCGTTCCTGGCCACCCAGTCGCTGCTGCCGATCGTTGACGCCTACACCGCCACGGCCGGCATCGTGGTGGAAACCCGTGACATCTCGCTGTCCGGCCGCATCCTGTCGCAGTTCCCGGAACTGCTGTCCGACGCGCAGAAGGTCAGCGACGACCTGGCCGAGCTGGGCCAGCTGGCGACCACCCCGGACGCCAACATCATCAAGCTGCCGAACATTTCCGCCTCGGTGCCGCAGCTGAAGGCGGCCATCAAGGAACTGCAGGACCAGGGCTACCCGCTGCCGGATTACCCGGAAACCCCGGCCGACGACCAGCAGCGCGACTACAAGGCGCGCTACGACAAGGTCAAGGGCAGCGCGGTGAACCCGGTGCTGCGCGAAGGCAACTCCGACCGCCGTGCACCGCTGTCGGTGAAGAACTACGCGCGCAAGCACCCGCACCGCATGGGCGCCTGGTCGGCCGATTCGAAGTCGCACGTGGCGCACATGGCCGCCGGCGATTTCTACGGCAGCGAAAAGTCGGCCACCCTGGTCAACGCCGGTTCGCTGAAGATCACCTTCCACGGCAAGGACGGCAGCGCCGTCGTGCTGAAGGAAAAGACCGCGGTCAAGGCCGGCGAGATCGTCGACGCCGCCGTGATGAGCCGCAAGGCACTGGCCGCGTTCATCGGCGAGCAGATTGCCGATGCCAAGGCTCAGGGCGTGCTGTTCTCGCTGCACCTGAAGGCGACCATGATGAAGGTCTCCGACCCGATCATGTTCGGCGTGGCGGTCAATGAGTTCTACAAGGACGTGCTGGCCAAGCACGCCGACGTGCTCAAGCAGGCCGGTTTCGACGCCAACAACGGCATCGGTGACCTGGCTGCGCGCCTGCCGTCGCTGCCGGAAGCCACCCGTGCTGCGATCGAAGCCGACCTGGCTGCCGAGTACGCACAGCGCCCGGGCGTGGCCATGGTCAACTCGGACAAGGGCATCACCAACCTGCACGTGCCGAGCGACGTCATCGTCGACGCCTCGATGCCGGCGATGATCCGCGACTCCGGCAAGATGTGGAACGCCGAAGGCAAGCTGCAGGACACCAAGGCCGTCATTCCGGACCGCTGCTACGCCGGCGTGTACCAGGCCGTCATCGACGACTGCAAGGCGCACGGCGCCTTCGACCCGGCCACCATGGGTTCGGTGCCCAACGTCGGCCTGATGGCACAGAAGGCCGAGGAGTACGGCTCGCACGACAAGACCTTCCAGATCGCTGCCGATGGCGTGGTCAAGGTCACCGACGATGCCGGCACCGTGGTGTTCGAGCACGCCGTGGAAGCCGGTGACATCTGGCGCATGTGCCAGACCAAGGACGCGCCGATCCAGGACTGGGTCAAGCTGGCCGTCGAGCGTGCCCGCCTAAGCAGCACCCCGGCCGTGTTCTGGCTGGATGCCGCCCGCGCCCACGACGCGCAGGTCATCGCCAAGGTCGAGCAGTATCTGAAGGACCACGACACCAACGGCCTGGACATCCGCATCCTGCCGCCGGTGGAAGCGACCGCGTTCTCGCTGGACCGCATCCGCAAGGGCGAGGACACCATCTCGGTGACCGGCAACGTGCTGCGCGACTACCTGACCGACCTGTTCCCGATCATGGAGCTGGGCACCAGCGCCAAGATGCTGTCGATCGTGCCGCTGATGGCCGGTGGTGGCCTGTTCGAGACCGGCGCCGGTGGTTCGGCCCCGAAGCACGTGCAGCAGTTCGTCGAAGAGGACTACCTGCGCTGGGATTCGCTGGGTGAGTTCCTGGCCCTGGCCGCGTCGCTGGAACACCTGGGCAACCGCTATGACAACGCCGCCGCCCGCGTGCTGGCCAAGGCGCTGGACGAAGCCAACGGCCAGTTCCTGGACAACGACAAGTCGCCGTCGCGCAAGCTGGGTGGCATCGACAACCGTGGCAGCCACTTCTACATCGCCCTGTACTGGGCGCAGGCCCTGGCCGCGCAGGACGAGGATGCCGCGCTGAAGGCACGCTTCGCACCGCTGGCCAAGGCGCTGACCGACAACGAGCAGAAGATCGTCGACGAGCTGATCGCGGTGCAGGGCAAGGCCGTGGACATCGGTGGCTACTACCGCCCGGACCTGGCCAAGGCCAGCAAGGCGATGCGCCCGAGCGCGACCTTCAACGCCGCGCTGGAGCAGCTGCGCGGCTGATCCTGCGCCGTTCGGTGGTGACACTGGAACCCGCGCTTCGGCGCGGGTTTCTTTTTTGGCTCCGGGGTCAGATCCCTTTTGCATGGCAAAAGGGATCCGACCCCTGGCGATGAAAACCGTGACATCCGTCAGCTGTCGGACTGCCGTCAACGGGGCATGAAACTTGCCCGCGATGGCTGTCGCAGAACCGGCAGAAGGGGGTGTGCAAGCGCCTTCAATCTGAGCAGTCGATCACGACGGTCTTCGTCGGCAATATCCTAGCCTTGGCGACGCGAGACCACCGGGGAGGTGGTCGCCCGGGGAACACGGATGGCACGCGTGCTGGTGGTGGGAACCGATATCCAGGGCGAGCAGGCCCTGCTGCAACGGCTGCGCCTGGCGTCGGCACTGCCGGACGGCCACGTCCGGCGCAGCCAGGACCTGGACGACTGCGACCTGCTGGTCATCCGCGATACCCCGGCACTGCGCAACGCGGCCCAGCGCATGCGCCAGCAGCGACCGCGCCTGCAATGCTGGATCGAGGACAACGGCGGCCAACTGCGCGACGGCGACGGACACCAGGATGTGCTCGACGACGGTGCCATCGGCCGCGCGCTGCGTCGCATGCAGTTGGCACCGGAGCCCCTGGCCATGCCCGCACCCGCGCTGATACGTCTGGCCGATGGCGCACACGCCATTACCCGCCTGCTGCGCGAGCGGTTGCCGCTGCGCCATGGCCAGGCACTGTTGAGTGATGCGGGCGAACCTTTGCTATTGATGGATCTGGAGCACGACCAGGCCGTGCTGTTGCAGGAACCTGCGAGCGCAGTGGTGGAGCGCCTGGCCGATGCTTTCGAACGCCTGCAGCTGGATGCACTGACGCCAATGCGCCTGCAGGCGCTGGCTGGTGAGCGACCACGCCAGCCGCTGCGGCCGCTGTTGTGGCAATGGGCGCAACGCAGCCGCCACTGGCAGGCACTGGACGAACGCCTGCGCGGGGCTTCGGTGAAGCTGCTGCGCTGGCCGGATTTCCGCGTACTGGGACACGACCACGATGGATTCCGCCTGTGCTCGTTGCTGCTCAAGCGCGCGTGCACGGTTGAAGAATGCGCGATGCTGCTTGAGCTGCCGGCGGCGGCCGTTCGCGATTTCATCCACGCGGCCTACCTGTGTGGCTACGCGCAGCTGCAGGCCGCCCCGGCGGCGCCGATGATGGCGACCGGTGGCACCCGCACCGACAACGGACTGCTTGCCCGCCTGTGGCGGCACCTGCGCGGGAGTGAGCGCAATGCGTGAGCACAAGGTGGTGGTGCTGGGCGGCATGGGCAGCGGCAAGTCGACGCTGGTACGCAGCATCGCGGCCGGCGCGGTAGTCGACACCGATGTGGCCAACAGTGATCGCCTCGGTGCCGACAAGGCCTCCACCACCGTCGCGCTGGACTATGCAGACATCGACCTGCCCAACGGAGAACGCCTGCGTCTGTACGGAACGCCCGGCCAGCAGCGTTTCGATTTCCTGTGGCCGATCCTGCTGCAGGGGGCACGGGGCGCGGTGCTGCTGCTGGACGCACGTCGCGCCGGCATTGCCAGCGAGCTGCAGGACTACCTGCAGGTGCTGCAGCCGTTCGCATCATCCCTGGCACTGGTCGTGGCCGTCACCCACCTGGACCAGGCACCACAGGCGGCGCTGGATGACTGGGCCACGCACGCCTGCCTCGACGACCAGCCGCTGCCGTTGCTGGCCGTCGATGCCCGTGACCGCGAACAGGGACTGCTGCTGATGGATGTACTGATGAGCGAAATGGAAGCGCACGCACTGGTGGCCGCGTATGGGTGACGGGCAGATGGCGGTACTGCCCGATGCGGGCCAGCGTGAGCGCCTGCAGCCGCTGCTGCAGGACCTGCAGCAGCGGGTGGAAGGCGTGCGCACGGTGGTGCTGGCCAGCGTCGATGGCTTTGCCTTGGTCAGCGCCGGTGCCGAAGGGCGTGGCGAACGGCTGGCGGCGATGACCAGCGCGATGCTGGCGTTGGCCGCAGCGGTGGGGCGCGAACTGGTGCTGGGCGATCTGCAGACGCTGATGCTGGAAGCGATGGGCGGGAAGGTGCTGATGCTGGCAATCCAGGCCGAAGGGCGTGCGCCGCTGCTGCTGATGGCGGCCTGCGACCAGCGCAGCGTAATCGGGCAGGTGCTGTGGCAGAGCAGGGAATGTGGCCAGGCGATCCTGGCCGAACTCGGCGGATCGTGAGCCCGGCCGCAGGGGAACGAGGGGCTCGAACCAACATCGACAAGGGGTGCGACGTGGCTGGATTGAATGAATCGTTGAACGCACTGATGGGCATCGACGGCGCGCAGGCAGTGGCGCTGGTCGACTACGAAAGCGGCATGCTGCTGGGCGAAGCCGGTGCCGGCATGGACATGGAAGTGGCCGCCGCCGGCAACACCGAAGTGATCCGGGCCAAGATGAAGACCGCTGCCTCGTTGAACCTCAATGACAGCATCGAGGATATCCTGATCTCGCTGGGCAAGGCGTACCACATCATGCGACCGGTCGCGAAGAAAAAGGGACTGTTCTTCTACATCGTGCTGGACCGGACCAAGTCCAACCTTGCACTGGCCCGACGCAAGGTGCAGGACGTAGAGGCCGAACTGGCGATCTGAGCCATTGGCTTCGGTAGAGTCGAGCCATGCTCGGCTGCTTTCAGCCGAAGCAGCCGAGTGCGTTCGGCGCTGCTTTCACTGCGGTGGAAGCAGCAGCGTGGTCACGAACGAAAGCGCTTCGCTGTCGCGCTTGGCGAAGTACGTGTGCGCCTTCTGGGGCAGCCACACTTCGTTGAAATGGCGGCGGAAATCCTCGTAGAACTCGTTGGGATACAGCTTGGCCTGCACCGTCCGGCCGTCCGGGTAGGCGTGGTCATACGTGGGCAGTGCGTTGGTGTTGACGCCGCGATGATCCCTCAGCCATTTGCAGAACAGGCGGCCTTCGGAGATGTCCGGCACCAGCGCCTGCGGGAGCGTATAGCCTGCCTGCTCCAGCGGTGCGATCAGGTTCAATGTCAGCTCGTTGAGCATCGAAAAATGGGTATACGGCACCTTCGCACGGTTCTGCATGTAGCGATCGATGTGTACGGGGAGCAACGCATTGGCGCGACCCTGCTGCCATTCCACCACCCACTGCGAGACCTTCACTGCGAACTTGCGCGACAGCCACTGGCCGAGGTTGATGGCCAGATAGGGATGGATCCAGGTGCCCTGCATGGTCGGATTCCCGCCGGAGACCACGTGGATCAGTTCATGCTCGGCCAAACCGGTCTGGACGGTAAGCTCCTGCAGGAACTCCTCCGTCGATTTCAGCGCCCGGTAATCGGACCAGCGCTTGTTGACGGACTGGCAGAGGGCGGTTGCGCTGATGTAGCCATCGCGGGCACGCTGCGGGATCACGTTGCCTTCCTCCACGCGTGGGATAAAGGTCATTTGCTGCATGCGTCACCTCGTGCCGTGGTTGGGCCTGAAAGGGTAGGCAGCAGAAGGGCACCGGGTCTGTAGGAATCGTTGCGTTTGTTGCGGCGCGTAGCGACGCTGTTCCTGTAGAGCCAAGCCGACGCTTGGCTGTTCTTCGGGCAGATTGCGGTGAACCAAGCCGAGCATGGGCTCGGCCCTACACAAGCCACCCCACGCCAGCGTATGGTGAAGCCGGTCCTCCCGGCTGAGTCCTGCATGTCCGAGCCTGATATCGATGCCGAGCTGGCGTCGCGCATCGCTGGTGCCATCCACGCTGGCTTCGAGCAGTACCACGCCCGCTTTGCGGCGATCACCGCCCGCGCGCGGCAGCGTTTCGAGCAGCGCGACTGGGCGGGCGCGCGCCGGGATGCAGTCGAGCGCATCGCGCTGTACGACCTGTGCATTGCCGAACAGATGGATGCACTGCGGCGCCTTGCCGGCGAAGCAATCGGGGAGCGCGCACTGTGGCTGCAGGTGCATGCACGCTACAGCGCATTGCTGCGGGGGCTGATCGACGCCGAACTGTACAAGACGTTCTACAACACCCTGTCGCGGCGCTTGTTCTCCACCCGTGGCGTGGACCCGGCGCTGGAGTTCATCGCCTTTGACGTCGAGCCGTCCGATGCGATCACCCATCCGGTCGCGCGGCATACCTACGCGGTTTCACCGACGCGGCCGGTGGAGGCCCTGCAGCGCGTGTTGGCCGATTACCGCTTCGACATTCCGTATGCGCACCAGTTGCGCTGCGCGGCGGCCATCGCCGTGCGCCTGCAGGATGATCTGGCCCACTGGGGCGATACGCCGGTGCGCAGCATCGAGCTGCTGGACACCGTGTTCTATCGCGAGCGCCGTGCCTACCTGGTGGGCCGCGTGTTCGGCGAGCACCGCTTCTCACCCTGCGTGATCGCGCTGGTCAACGATGAGCGTGGACTACGTGCCGACGCGGTGCTCACCCGGCGCCGCGACGTCGCCCACCTGTTCGGCGTGTCGCGCAGCTATTTCCAGGCCGACCTTGCCACGGTGGGCGATGCGGTGGTGTTCCTGCGCAGCCTGCTGCCAGGCAAGCCCATCGATGAGATCTACACCGTTCTGGGCCGTGCCAAGCAAGGCAAGACCGAGCGCTACCGGACCTTCTTCCGCCACTTCAACGAACATCCGCAGGAGCGGCTGGTGCCCGCCGAAGGCACACCTGGCATGGTCATGGCAGTGTTCACCCTGCCCAGCTATCCGCTGGTGTTCAAGCTGATCCGCGACCGCTTCGCCTGGCCCAAGGCGATGTCGCGGCAGCAGGTGGAAGAGAAGTACGCGCTGGTGTTCAACCTCGACCGCGTCGGCCGCCTGCTCGATGCGCAGCCGTATCGCCACCTGCGCTTCCCGCGCGACCGCTTCGCACCGGCCTTGCTGGAGGAGCTGCTGCAGCAATGCGCGCAGACCGTGCGGGTCGATGGCGACCATGTGGAAGTCGCACTGTGCTACGTACAGCGTCGTTTCCGTCCATTGAACCTGTACCTGCGCGAGCAGGGGGGCGAGGCGGTGCGCGCAGCGGTACTCGACTATGCGCAGGCGATCACCGACATGGCGCGCAACAACATCTTCCCCGGCGACATGCTGCCGAAGAACTTCGGCGTATCGCGGCATGGCCGGGCAGTCTTCTACGACTACGACGAGCTGTGCCTGGTCAGCGACTGCGTGTTCCGCGCCTGGCCGCAGCCGCGTACGCCGGAGGAAGCCATGGCCGATGAACCCTGGTTCCATGTCGGTCCACGCGACGTGTTTCCCGAGCGCTTCGGCCCGTTCATGGGCCTGCCCGCCAGCGAACTGGCGGCAGTGCGGGAACACTACCGGCACCTGTTCGATCCTGCGTGGTGGCAGGGCCTGCAGGTGCGCTTCGCCGCAGGTGATTATCCGGATACGCCGCCCTACGCGGCGGCCCATCGCCTGGCCTGAACGGCGTGGCGTGAAGCGCGTGCCGGTCCGGTCTGGACTGCGGTACGCTCGGTGCTCACTTCATCACCACGGATCCGGCAATGATGCGTTCCCCCCTGTTCCTTGCCCTGGCCCTGGCGTTCTCCGCCGGTGCCCCCCTGCTGCCAGCCGATGCCGTCGCCCAGAACGCGCGCGCCGTGCGTGCCACCGCCGAGATGAGCATGGCGCTGTCGGGCAGTATCGACGTGGCGGCCGATGGTTCGGTCAGCGCGCTGGTCCTGGACCAGCAGGCGATGCTCGCACCGGGTATCGCCTCATTCGTGGAGGGCACCATCCGTGGCTGGCAGTTCGAGCCGACGCTGCGCGATGGCAAGCCGGTGGCGGTCCACGCACCACTGCGGGTGCGCCTGCGTGGCAAGCAGCAGGAGGACGGCAGCTACCAGGTCAGCATGACCAGTGTCGACTTCAGTGAGTATGACCCGAAGGCTACCGATTCGGTGACCCGGAAGAGCATGCCGCCACCGCGCTACCCCGAGGATGTCTTCCGCAGTGGTGGGCAGGGTGATGTGCTGTTGCTGGTCAAGGTAGCCCGCGATGGGACCGTGGCCGACGTCATTGCCGAACAGGTGAACATGACCGTGGTCGCGCCGGAGCGGACCCTGGCCAAGATGCGCGACCTGCTCGCCAAGGCCAGCATCAGCGGCGCGCGCAAGTGGACCTTCGTCCCGCCGACCACCGGCGAGAACAGCACGCGCGACTTCTGGACCGTGCGCGTGTTGGTGAACTTCGCCCTGAACAGCGACACCGGCAGCAACGGCAATGCCCAACCGGAACGCTATGGCCGCTGGCGTGCCTTCATCCCCGGCCCGTGCCAGGCCGCACCGTGGCGCAAGCCGGATGCCGTCGAACAGGCGGGCAGTGATCTGCTGCCGGCCGGGGGCGTGTACATGGTCGATGGCACCCAGCGCGGCCTGCGCCTGCTGACACCGTTGGCGCAGCGCTGAGCCCGGCGCGGTGAAGCGGTCGGCCAGGCCGGCCGCTTTTCAGTCCGCGTACGGGTAGACCACCACCCGGTTGCGGCCCTGTTCCTTGGCCATGTACAGGGCCTTGTCGGCCAGCCGCAGCGCCTGCTCGGCATCGACATGGAAGCTGGGGAAGTGGGCCACGCCCAGTGACACGGTGATGGTGCCGACCGGCTCGAACGGATGATCGGCGATGTGCTGGCGCAGGCGCTCGCCGGCCTGGCGCGCAGAGTCGGTGCTGATGCCCGGCAACAGCAGCAGGAATTCCTCGCCACCGGCACGGCAGAGGATGTCGCTGTCGCGCGAGTAGCGGCGCATCTGGTCGGCGATATGGACGATGGCGGCGTCGCCGACGTCGTGGCCGTGGCTGTCGTTGATCGATTTGAAGCGATCGATGTCCAGCGCCAGGATCGCGAACGGAATGCCCTGCACCTGCAATGCATCCAGCGCCTGCTGCAGGCCGCGGCGATTGAGCAGGCCGGTCAGCGGATCGGTACGGTTGGCGCGGCTGAGCGTGCCGATGCGGTCCTGCAGCGCGTTGAAGCTGTGCAGCACCGCCTGCTTGAGCTGGGCCACCTCGAAGTACCACGCGCGGATGCCGCTGACGTGGCTGATCGCGTTGCCGGTGTCCTCGCCACCCTGCACGTTCCGCGCCAGCTGCCACAGCGGCATCGAGATGCGACGGGCGAACCACCAGGTGACCAGCAGTGACAGCAGGCCGAGCGGGATCGCATTCCAGATCACCGCGGTCATCAACCGCGACAATGGCTGCAGCGTGGCCTCGGTCGGCCGCTGGGCGATGATGCCCCAGCCGGTGGCCGGTACCGGCGCATAGCCGGCCAGCATCGACACGCCCAGGTTGTTGCGGACCTGCTGCGCACCGCGTTCACCGCGCACGACTGCCTTCACCGCCGGGTTGCCGACCACGTAGTCGCCGACCCGCTTGCCATCGGCGTGGTACAGCAGGCGGCCATTGCGGTCCACCACGTACAGGTACGAGCCGTCGCGGTAGTAGTGCTTGCCCAGCAGCGTGTGCAGCGCACTGCGCTGGCGCAGGTACAGGGTGCCGCTGACGTAGCCGCGATAGCGGCCCTGGCGATCGAAGATCGGGTGCGACAGCGAGACCAGCAGCTTGCCGGTGGTCGACTGGTAGGGATCGCTGATCATCGGCTGGCGCGCGGCCAGTGCGGCGTTGTTGCCGGCGCTGTGCAGGATCTCGCCCTGCAGCTGCAGGGTCTGCGGCGAGGTGGCGATCACCAGGCCGTCGGCATCCACCACCAGCGAGGAGTTGAAGCTGTTGGTCTGCAGCTGCAGGCGGCTGGCCTCATCCTGCGCCTGTGCCGGATCGAGGTTGCTCTGGCCGAGCCGGGTGGCGGCGTAGGCCAGCTCCTGCTGCGCGGCCAGCAGGAAGTTCTGGGTGGTCTCGGCCAGCTTGGTGGCATAGACGCGGTTGGCCTCCAGGGTGTTGCCAACCAGCTGGTCGCGCTGCACGCGGTAACTGGCCAGCAGGGTATTGGCCAGGGCGATGATGGCGCTGAGCAGGGCCAGGGCGAGGATCAGCTTGCCCAGGTTGAGGCGGGGAGACAGCGTTCGCATGCGTCGACGGATCCGGCAGGAGGCTGGACCCGACCGGTTCTCCGGAAGGGGCGACAGCGGAATCGGTGGCCACGCCCGCAGGGCCGGGCAGGGTATCGGGCGGATTATCGCCAAAAGTCGGCGGCGGCAAAGTGAAGTGGGTCGCCCTGCAGGCAAAAAAAAACCTGCCGCAGCGGGCGGCAGGTTCTTTTCGATGCAATGGCGCGGATCAGCGCTTCATCGAACCGAAGAACTCGTCGTTGGACTTGGTGTTCTTCATCTTGTCCAGCAGGAATTCCATCGCGGCCATTTCATCCATCGGATGCAGCAGCTTGCGCAGGATCCAGATCTTCTGCAGCAGTTCCGGTTCGATCAGCAGGTCTTCGCGGCGGGTACCGGAACGGTTGATGTCGATGGCCGGGAACACGCGCTTTTCAGCGATGCGACGGCTCAGGTGCACTTCGCTGTTGCCGGTGCCCTTGAACTCTTCGTAGATCACCTCGTCCATCTTCGAGCCGGTGTCGACCAGCGCGGTGGCGATGATGGTCAGGCTGCCGCCTTCTTCCACGTTGCGCGCGGCACCGAAGAAGCGCTTCGGGCGGTGCAGGGCGTTGGCGTCCACACCACCGGTCAGCACCTTGCCCGAGCTCGGCACCACGTTGTTGTAGGCGCGGGCCAGGCGGGTGATCGAGTCGAGCAGGATCACCACATCCTTCTTGTGCTCGACCAGGCGCTTGGCGCGCTCGATGACCATTTCGGCCACCTGCACGTGGCGCGCGGCCGGCTCGTCGAAGGTCGAGCTGATGACCTCGCCGCGCACGGTGCGCTGCATTTCGGTCACTTCTTCCGGGCGCTCGTCGATCAGCAGCACGATCAGGTGCACGTCCGGATGGTTGGTGGTGATGGCGGTGGCGACCTGCTGCATCATCATCGTCTTGCCGGCCTTGGGCTGCGACACGATGAGCGAGCGCTGGCCCTTGCCCTGCGGCGCCATCAGGTCGAGGATGCGGCCGGTGATGTCTTCCGACGAACCGTTGCCACGCTCCAGGGTGAAGCGGCGGCGCGGGAACAGGGCGGTCAGGTTCTCGAACAGCACCTTGTTCTTCGACGCTTCGATCGGCTCGCCGTTGATGGTGTCGACGATGTTCAGCGCGAAGTAGCGCTCGCCGTCCTTCGGGAAGCGGATGCGGCCGGAGATGTGGTCGCCGGTGCGCAGGTTGAAGCGGCGGATCTGGCTGGGCGAGATGTAGGTGTCGTCCGGGCCGGCCAGGTAGCTGGCTTCGGCCGCGCGCAGGAAACCGAAGCCATCCGGCAGGATTTCCAGCACACCATCGGCGGCGACGCCGTCACCGTGGCGGGTCAGCACCTTCAGCAGGGCGAAGATCACGTCCTGCTTGCGGGCACGGGCCACGCCTTCGGAGATCTGCAGCTGTTCGGCGATTTCCAGCAGCTTCTGTGCCGGCATGCGCTTGAGGTCGCTCAGCGAGTAGACCGGGAAGCCCTCGGGCACGTTGGCGTGCGGGCGCGGCACGAACGGCTGCTGTTCGCCGCCGTCATTGGACATGCCATCGTCGCGGAAGCGGTTGTTGCGGTCACGGTCGCGGCGGTTGCGGAAGCGGTCGCGGCGGTTGCCCTGACCTTGCCCCTGGCCCTGCTGGCCGCTCTGGTTGTACGGGTTCTGGCCCTGGTTCTGGCCCCCCCCCTGGTGATTCTGCTGCCGCGGCTGGCCGGATTCGCGGCCCTCGCCACCCTCGCCACCGCCACTGCTGGCGGGGGCCTCGGCGGCGGGCGCGCTCGGCGCAGGTGCTGCGGCCGGCGCCGGTGCTTCGGGCGCGGCGGCCAGCGGCAGGGTCGGCTGCGCCGGAGCGGCGCTGGTTTCTGCGGCTGCCGGGGCGGCGGCCTTGCTCACGCGGGGCTTGCGCACGCGCTTTTCGGCGGGCGCATCAGCGCTGCCGGTTTCGGAAGTGTTATCGGACAAGAGCGTTATTCCTCGCTTGACGGTGCGAGCGCCCGGCTGGGGCGGCGAACGTTGGGAATGGGTCTGGAAGAAACTGCGTCCAGAGGGTGCGGCACGCGAACGCGGCCGGATATGCCGACACTATCATCGGCCTGCGGCGCCATGCAAGGGTCGCCGGGAACAGCATTCATCATGGGCGTGGTGCGCCCGCCGGCAGCCGCGCTCGGCGGCTGCCGGAGACCGGCAGGATCAGGCCAGGGCCTTGTCCAGCAGGCCGGCCAGCTGGGCCTTGCCCACCGCACCGATCTGCTCGCCGACCTTCTCGCCATCCTTGAACACGACCAGGTACGGAATCGAACGCACGTGGTACTTCGCGGCCAGCGCACGGTTGTGGTCAACGTTGACCTTGGCGATCTTGGCGCGGCCCTGGTAGGCATCGGCCAGCTCGTCCAGCGCCGGGGCGATCATCTTGCAGGGGCCACACCACTCGGCCCAGAAATCGACCAGCACCGGTTCCTTGGAATTCAGCACTGCGCTATCAAAGTCGGCGTCGCCGACATGTACAACCTTGTCGCTCATCTTGGTTTCTCGTCTTGGATTGCACCCGGCCATGCCGGAGGTGGGTGAACTGGGCCTTGCCCGGTGGCGCGACCCTCGTCGTTGCCTCGCGGCGCACTGCCGCGGTGCGTTCGGCGGGATGCCTGGACGCTCACGGCCGGCAGTGTACCCCTATCGCGGGGCAGGGACAGGCGCCGTCTGGAACCCAGCGTATCGTGATCGCTTCGATGGCCGGTATGTGTCGGATTTCACTGTCTTCCTGAAGATGGGGCTGGCAGTGGGCGACACCAGCGCCCCCGTGCAGGCCGTTCAAGTCCTGTGTGGCTGGGTGAAGGTGGCGTCTCTGGATGCCGTGAGACGCGGCATTCCGGTTTGCCTGCCCGAGTGCGGTAAACTGGGACATTGTGCGGCGCACGGACCGAGGGGTCCCGGCCTGCCAACCCGCCGCAGGGGCCGCAGTTTGCGACGGTTCCCCTAGACGCTGAAGTGCCAGCCGCCCCAAGGGCCGGCGGCCATACCAAGACGGACTCATGAGCGACAAACCGCTGACCGATTTGACCTTCTCCTCCTTCGAGCTGCACCCGGCCCTGCAGGCCGGCCTTGAAGGAGCCGGATTCACCCGCTGCACCCCGATCCAGGCGCTGACCCTGCCGGTCGCGCTGCCCGGTGGTGATGTTGCCGGCCAGGCCCAGACCGGTACCGGCAAGACCCTGGCCTTCCTGGTCGCTGTCGTGAACCGCCTGCTGACCCGTCCGGCGCTGGCCGACCGCAAGCCGGAAGACCCCCGCGCCCTGATCCTCGCCCCGACCCGCGAACTGGCCATCCAGATCCACAAGGATGCGGTGAAGTTCGGTTCCGACCTGGGCCTGCGTTTCGCGCTGGTCTACGGTGGCGTGGATTACGACAAGCAGCGCGAGCTGCTGCAGCAGGGCGTGGACGTGATCATCGCCACCCCGGGCCGCCTGATCGACTACGTCAAGCAGCACAAGGTGGTTTCGCTGCATGCCTGCGAGATCTGCGTGCTGGACGAAGCCGACCGCATGTTCGATCTGGGCTTCATCAAGGACATCCGCTTCCTGCTGCGCCGCATGCCGGAACGCACCATCCGCCAGACCCTGCTGTTCAGCGCCACCCTCAGCCATCGCGTGCTGGAGCTGGCCTACGAGCACATGAACGAGCCGCAGAAGCTGGTGGTCGAAGCCGAGACCATCACCGCTGCCCGCGTGCGCCAGCGCATCTACTTCCCGGCCGACGACGAGAAGATCCCGCTGCTGCTGGGCCTGCTGTCGCGCAGCGAAGGCGCGCGGACCATGGTGTTCGTCAACACCAAGGTGTTCGTCGAGCGCGTTGCCCGCTCGCTGGAAAAGGCCGGCTATCGCGTCGGCGTGCTGTCCGGCGACGTGCCGCAGAAGAAGCGCGAGAGCCTGCTCAACCGCTTCCAGAAGGGCCAGCTGGAAATCCTGGTGGCCACCGACGTCGCCGCGCGCGGCCTGCACATCGACGGCATCAAGTACGTCTACAACTACGACCTGCCGTTCGATGCCGAAGACTACGTGCACCGCATCGGCCG
Organism: Stenotrophomonas maltophilia group sp. RNC7; assembly: GCF_030910085.1. Lineage (NCBI taxonomy): Bacteria > Pseudomonadati > Pseudomonadota > Gammaproteobacteria > Lysobacterales > Lysobacteraceae > Stenotrophomonas > Stenotrophomonas maltophilia group sp. RNC7. Next base: position 16,456 of record NZ_JAVFVN010000740.1, read on the forward strand.
TACCGCGCGCCTGGGCGAAGAGGGTGATGCGATCAGCTTCGCCTGCGAACGCTACGCGATGGGCCTGCCGGACATCGAGGCCTACATCGAGCAGAAGATTCCCTCCGAGCCGGTCACCAAGGAACTGCTGACCCCGCTGCCGCGCCCGGAACGCCCGGCCCCGGCTGCAGGCGAGGAAGGCGAGGACAACGAAAGCGTCGGCCAGATCTTCCGTGAAGCGCGCGAAGCCCGCGCCGCCGAGGAAGAGCGTCGGGGCGGTGGCCGCAGTGGCGGTCGTTCCGGCAGTGGTGGTGGTCGTGGTGGCCGTGACGGCGAGCGCAGCGGCGAACGCCGTTCGCGCGGCCCGCGCAAGCCGCGCGTGGAAGGCGAGCAGGCCGCAACTGCCCCGGTGGAAGGTGCTGAAGCCGCTGTCGCCCAGGCTCCGCGCCCGCCGCGCCCGCCGCGTGCCGAAGGTGCGCCGGAAGGTGCGGTGGATGGCGAGCACAAGCCGCGCAAGCGCCGTCGTCGTCGCCACGGCCGTCCGGTCGAGGGTGCCGAGGGCGTGCAGGCCCACGCCGGCAACGGCGCGAGCCCGGTGACCCCGGTGCAGGTGGTGGCCAAGCCGGTGCGTACCGCCGCTGATACCGGTGATTCGTTCCTGACCCGCATCGGCCGCAAGATCCGCCGGATGCTGTCGGGCAGCTGATCCGGTAGCACCCGGCCGTTGGTCGGGTGGCTTTGAAGGGTAGTGCCGGCCGCTGGCCGGCATGCAGCGCAGTCGCCGGCCAGGAAACCCTGTCGCGTCTGACTCTGGCCGCGCCTGCCGGCCTGCAGCCAAGCTGACTCCTCCTGCATCCGGAGGAGTCACGCGATGGCATCCGTACCCTGTTACGACACATTCGATCTGCACTACGCACAGCACGTGGCGGCCTCTGCGTCCCGTCCGCTGGAACGCCGGACGCTGCTGGAGCTGGCCGGTCCATTGCAGGGGCGGGATGTCATCGACCTGGCCTGCGGCTCCGGTGACTTCGGCCGTCACCTTCTGCTTCACGGTGCACGAAGCGCCCTCGGCGTCGATCTGTCCGCAGCGATGATCGAACAGGCGCGCCAGCTTTCGGCGCAGGGTGGTGACGCCATGCAGTTCCTGCACGGCGATGCGACCCGGCTGGACCTGCCAGCCCGTTTTGATATTGCCGTGGCGGTCTGGCTGTTCAACCATGCCGATACGCTGCAGGAACTGGAGCGCATGTACCGGGCAGCAGCGAGCGTGCTCAAACCGGGCGGTCGGCTGCTGGGCATCGTCACCCATCCTGCCTTCCGGCTGGCCAACGGTGACTTTTCGCGTTACGGCGCGCGCATCGTCCGGCAGCAGGCCCGGAATGACCATCACCTGGTAGAGGTGGAGTTCGCCGATGCAGCCGTGGCACGCGTCACCGACCATCAATGGCGTGCGGACCAGCATGAGCAGGCGGCAGCCCGCGCGGGGCTGCCCGGGCTGCAGTGGCGGGTGCCGGCGCCGACAGCGGCGGAGTGCCGGGGCCGGCCTCCCGGCTTCTGGGATGAATACCGGGACAACAACGCGCTGGTGGTACTGCACGCCCGCAGGGAGGGGTAGCGCCAGCGCAGGTCGGGCGGACGTAGCGGCGGATCGAAGATTCCGCCGGGCATGGCCCGGCGCTACCGATCCGTCGCGCCGGTCCTGCATAATCGGGGCATGAGTGTCCTGCGCTTCGACAATGTCAGCAAACAGTACGCCGGTGGCCACGAGGCACTGACCGATGTCAGCTTCGAGGTCGCGCCGGGCGAGATGCTGTTCGTCACCGGCCATTCCGGTGCGGGTAAAAGTACGCTGCTCAAGTTGATCCACCTCGACGAGCGGCCAAGCCGCGGCGCGGTGGTGTTCGACGAGCGCAACCTGCTGAAGGTGCGCGGCGGCGATGTGCCGCGCCATCGGCGCGCAGTGGGGGCGGTCTACCAGGACCACCGCCTGCTGATGGACCGCTCGATTGCCGAGAACGTGGCGCTGCCGCTGATCCTGCGTGGTACCCGCCGTGGCGACATCAACAAGCGCGTGCGTTCAGTGCTCGAACGCATGGGCCTGGGCCATCGTGAGAAGGCACTGCCCTCGCAGTTGTCGGCCGGCGAGCAGCAGCGCGTCGGCATCGCCCGCGCCATCGTCGGCGAGCCCAAGCTGCTGGTGGCCGATGAGCCGACCGGCAACCTCGACCCGACCCTGGCAGCGGAGATCATGGCCCTGTTCGCCGAGCTGCCCTCGCGCGGCACCAGCGTGCTGGTGGTCAGCCACGACCTGCCGCTGCTGCGCCGCATGCGCAAGCGCGTATTGATCCTCGACCACGGCCGGCTGGTGGATGACATCTCGCCGCAGGACCTGGCGGAGTAACCGATGGCGAAGAACGAAAACAGCGAAGCCGCCGCCCCGTCGCGCGTGGGCGTCTGGTTCCAGCACCACGTGCACAGCGTGGTGTTCAGCCTGGGCCGCGCCTGCCGCAAGCCGTGGGCGACCCTGCTGACCGTGATGGTCATGGCGCTGGCGCTGGCGTTGCCGCTGGGGCTGTCGATCGCGCTGGACAACCTCAAGCAGTTCGCCGGCAGCGTGCAGCAGTCGCGCGACATCAACGTGTTCCTGAAGGGCAACGTCGATGGTCCCGGTGCGCTTCGCCTGGCCGGCCAGCTGCGCGACCGCGATGACGTGGCCGAGGTGAATGTGCGCACACCCGAGCAGGGCCTGCAGGAACTGCGCGATGCCGGCCTCGGTGAGGCGATCGATGCGCTCAACGACAATCCGTTGCCCTCGCTGCTGGTGATCACCCCGGGCCAGGGCAAGGATGACGCACGCCTGGCACGCGCGCTGGAAAGCCTGCCCGAGGCCGATCTGGTGCAGCACGATGCGCTGTGGCGCCAGCGCCTGGACGCCTGGCTGGCGTTCGGTGCACGCCTGGTGCAGGTGCTGTCGGTGCTGCTCGGCGTGGCTGCCGCGCTGGTGGTCGGCAACACCGTGCGCCTTGATATCCAGGCCCGTCGCGAAGAGATCGGCGTGCTGCAGCTGCTCGGCGCGAGCGATGGCTTCATCCGCCGCCCGTTCCTGTACCTGGGCGCGTGGTACGGGCTGGGCGCCGGCGCGGTAGCGCTGGCCCTGATCGGCGCCGCCGGTGCCGCCCTGCGCGTGCCGCTGGCCGAACTCTCGCGCAGCTACGGCAGCCCGTTCGTGCTGCATGGCCTGGACCTGCTGCACGGCGGCCTGGTCCTGGTCGGCACGCTGCTGCTGGGCTGGCTGGGCGCCTGGCTGGTGACCGGCCACTTCCTCCGCCAGACCCGTCCGACCGACACCTGAGACCGGCATGCAACCGCAAGCGCTGAAGCACCTTGAAGGGCCCGCGACGCGGGTGATGGTGGTCGATGGTTCGAAGCTGGTCCGCAAGCTGATCGCCGATGTCCTGCAGCGTGACCTGCCGGGCGTGGAGGTGATCGGCTGCGACAGCATCGAGGATGCGCAGCAGGCGCTGGCGCAGGGCCCGGTGGACTTGGTGACGACCTCGCTGACCCTGCGCGATGGCGACGGCCTGGCGCTGGCGCGGATGGTGCGCGAAGCCGCCGGCCAGGCCTATGTGCCGGTGATCGTTGTGTCCGGCGATGCCCAGCAGCACCTGGAGCAGCGTCGCTTCACCGAGTACGTCACCGACTATTTCGACAAGGCGCTGGGCCATGAGGCACTGGCGACCTTCATCCGTGGCTATGTGCAGCCGCAGACCATCCCCGGTGCCACCATCCTCTACATCGAGGACAGCCGGGTGGTGGCCGAGGCCACCAAGCGCATGCTTGAGCGGCAGCAGTTGAACGTACTGCACGTGGTCAGCGCCGAAGAGGCATTCACCCTGCTCACTGCCGAGTCGCTGGGCCGCAGCCGCCACCGCATCGACCTGGTGCTGACCGATGTCACCCTGAAGGGTGAACTGAGCGGGCGCGACGTGGTGCAGCGCGTGCGCGTGGACTTCGGTTACGGCAAGCGCCGCCTGCCGGTGCTGGTGATGACCGGTGACGGCAACCCGCACAACCAGACCGGGCTGCTGCAGTCCGGTGCCAACGACCTGGTGCTCAAGCCGATCGAAGAGCGGCTGCTGGTCACCAAGGTGCTGTTCCAGCTGCGCCTGGCCCGATTGAACGATGGACCCCTGATCCGATGATGGATGAAGTAGCCGACACCCCGACGATCCAGCTGGAACCGAGCTGGAAGCAGCATGTCGGCGATTACCTGCTGCAGCCGCAGATGCGCGAGCTGTCCAGCTTCCTGCGCCAGCGCAAGGCCAGTGGCGCGGCGGTGTTCCCGCCCGGCCCGCAGATCTTCGCCGCGTTCGACGCCACGCCGTTCGAGCAGGTGAAGGTGGTGATCCTCGGGCAGGACCCGTACCACGGCCGCGGCCAGGCGCATGGCCTGAGTTTCTCGGTGCCGCCGGGCGTGCCGGTGCCGCCGTCGCTGCTGAACATCTACAAGGAGATCGAGAGCGATCTCGGCATCCCGCGCCCGGACCACGGCTGCCTGATTCCGTGGGCGCAACGTGGGGTGCTGCTGCTCAATGCCGTGCTGACGGTGGAAGAGGGCAAGGCTGGTGCCCACCAGGGACGTGGCTGGGAGGGCTTCACCGATCACGTGGTGGACGTGCTCAACCGCGAACGCGAAGGCCTGGTGTTCATGCTGTGGGGCGCCTATGCGCAGCAGAAGGGCAAGGTCATCGACACCCGACGCCATCGCGTGCTGAAGTCGCCGCACCCGTCGCCGCTGTCGGCCCATCGTGGCTTCCTCGGCTGCCGGCATTTCTCGATGGCCAACGAGTACCTGCAGCGTCGCGCCCAGGCCCCGATCGACTGGTCGCTGCCGCCGCGTTCGGCGCTTTGAGCACCGGCGGGCTGCCGGGCCTGAACACCGGGCAACGTCTTCGGCGCTGAATGGGCCTTCAGAACGGCCCGTTCAGCTCCGCTTGACTGAAATCGGCCGGTTTCCGCCGGGTAATTGCTTGAATTCCAAGGGATTGTGAATCCCGAAAAGCGTGCTCGCCACTGTCATCAAATCGCGCTACGGTAGGGCTCTGTTTGGGACCAGTGTTGCATCAATAGGATGCTGGAACTTTTTCCTCCTTTAGCAGTCCAAATCCCGGACTGCTAAGATGGGTGCCTATGAGCCAGAACACCTCTACTGCCCTTGTGGCAAACAATCTCCCGATTCCCAGTGCGCTCGGTTCGCTGGACGCCTATATCGGTGCCGTGCACCAGATCCCGGTGCTGTCGGTCGATGACGAACAGGACCTGGCCCGTCGCTTCCGCGACGGCAACGATCTGGACGCCGCCCGCGAGCTGGTGCATTCGCACCTGCGCTTCGTGGTGCACGTGGCCCGCGGCTACAACGGCTACGGCCTCGCGCTGGGCGACCTGATCCAGGAAGGCAATATCGGCCTGATGAAGGCGGTCAAGCGCTTCGACCCGGACATGGGCGTGCGCCTGGTCTCCTTCGCCGTGCACTGGATCCGTGCCGAAATGCACGAGTTCATCCTGAAGAACTGGCGCATCGTGAAGGTCGCCACCACCAAGGCGCAGCGCAAGCTGTTCTTCAACCTGCGCAAGTCGAAGACGCGCCTGGGCTGGATGAACGCGGCGGAAGTGAGCGCGGTGGCCAAGGACCTGAACGTGTCCGAGCGCGAGGTCATGGAAATGGAGTCGCGCCTGTCCGGTCGCGATATCGGTTTCGATGCGCCGACCGACGAGGACAACGAGCACGCTCCGCCGTCGCCGGCTGCGTTCCTGGTCGCCGATGACGAAGACCCGTCGATGGCCTACGAGCGCGAGGACAGCGAAGACAACCAGATGCAGCTGCTGCGCGAAGGCCTGGCCGAACTGGATGCGCGTTCGCGCGACATCATCCGTCGTCGCTGGCTGGATGCCGACAGCAAGGTGACGCTGCAGGAGCTGGCCGACGAGTATGGCGTGTCCGCCGAGCGCATCCGCCAGGTCGAGGCGAACGCGCTGAAGAAGATGAAGGCGCTGTTCACCGCGTAAGGCGGGATGGCGTTGAAGCAATGAAAAGGCCCGGCACTGCCGGGCCTTTTTCGTTTGTGGGGCTTAGCCACGCATGGCGTGGCTCTACTCTGACGCCAGAGCGGTGATTGTGCCGACCGGGCCATGTGCTGGATGCTGATGTTCACGCCGTACCACGCAGTGGCACGGTATGATCATGCCACGCGTCTTCCGCACACGAAGTTTCAATCGCAGTATGCGTAGGACCACCCTGTCCGACGCTGCGCTTTACCGGTCGGTACGTGAAATGGAAGCGGGTCTGGTGGATGCTGATCTTGGCGGCGGAATCTTCAAGAAGCGCGTTCCGTTGCCGGGGCGAGGAAAGCGTGGGAGCGTTCGAATCATCGTCGCCACACAGCGAGGCGGGCATTGGTTCTTCCTTTTCGGCTACGAGAAGAATGAACGTGCTGCGATCACGAATGCGGAACGGGATGCGCTGCAGTTGTACGCATCGGAGTTCCTGAGAATGAGTACGGCGCAGCTGAATCGCGCCGTGGAGTACGGGGATCTACAGGAGATCGGCCATGACGAAGACCCCTGAGCGACGGCGCGCGAAAAGTGCGCTTCTTGAAGCGGTGCATGATGCTGCTGTGAGTCTGCACGCGCATGGCTTCATCGATAAACGTCGGTTGAGCAGCTACGAAGCACTTTGCCTTGAGCCGGTCCCTGAGTACAGCAGTGCCCAGATCCGTGCCCTGCGTACGTCACTGCAGCTCAGTCAGCCGGTCTTTGCGGGGGTTCTCAATACCAGCGTTTCCACCGTACGCAGCTGGGAGCAGGGCGAAAAGAAACCCAGCGGACCGTCACTGAAGTTGCTTAACCTGATTGATCGGAAGGGTCTCGAAGCAGTCCTGTAGAGCAAAGGCCCGGCAATGCCGGGCCTTTGCTTTACCGTGGTATTCAATCCGCGCCATGCATGGGAGCGGGGGAGCCTCACCCCTCGCGTGCGATCGCGCGCCAACCAATGTCGTTGCGGTGGAATTCGTTGGCCCAGGTCACCTTGGCCACGCCGGCATAGGCGTTGGCCTGCGCGTCGCGCACGCTGTCACCCAGCGCCGCCACGCACAGCACGCGGCCGCCGGCGCTGACCACCTGGCCCTGCGCGTCCAATGCAGTCCCCGCATGGAACACCTTGGCACTGGCCGGCACGTCGTCCAGGCCGGAAATCACGTCACCGGTGATCGGCGCTTCCGGGTAGGGCTTCGCGGCCAGCACCACGCCCAGCGACGGGCGTGCGTCCCACTGCGCCTGCACCTGCTCCAGGCGGCCATCGATGGCGGCTTCCACCAGCTCGACCAGATCCGACTGCAGGCGCAACATCACCGGCTGGGTTTCCGGGTCGCCGAAGCGCACGTTGAATTCGATCACCTTCGGCGCGCCGCTGGCGTCGATCATCAGGCCCGCGTAGAGGAAACCGGTGAACGGGATGCCGTCGGCGATCATGCCCTGCACGGTCGGGTTCACCACTTCGCGCATCACGCGTGCATGCACCTCCGGCGTCACTACCGGCGCCGGCGAGTACGCGCCCATGCCACCCGTGTTGGGGCCGGTGTCGCCGTCGCCGACGCGCTTGTGGTCCTGCGAGGTGGCCATCGGCAGCGCATGCACGCCGTCCACCATCGAAATGAAGCTGGCTTCCTCGCCATCGAGGAATTCCTCGATCACCACGCGGGCGCCGGCATCGCCGAACGCGTTGCCGGAGAGCATGTCACGCACCGCGTCTTCGGCCTCGGCCAACGTCATTGCGACGATCACGCCCTTGCCGGCGGCCAGGCCATCGGCCTTGACCACGATCGGTGCGCCCTTCTCGCGGATGTAGGCCAGGGCAGCGTCCACGTCGGTGTGCACGGCATAGAACGCGGTGGGGATGTTGTGGCGGGCCAGGAAATCCTTGGCGTAGGCCTTGCTGCCTTCCAGCTGCGCGGCGGCGGCGGTCGGCCCGAAGATGCGCAGGCCGGCGGCGCGGAAGCGGTCGACCACGCCGGCCACCAGCGGTACTTCCGGGCCGACCACGGTCAACGCCACGCCTTCGGCCTGGGCCAGCGCCAGCAGGCCGTCGATATCGGTCACCTTCACCGCCACGTTGCGGCACTTGTCTTCGCTGGCGGTACCGGCGTTGCCGGGCGCCACGATCACGTCGGTGACACGGGAGGACTGGGCCAGCTTCCATGCCAGGGCGTGTTCGCGGCCGCCGGAGCCGATGACGAGGATCTTCATGGGACAGGGTTCTCGGATACGGAAAAGAAAAGCCGGGCAGGGCCCGGCTTGGTGATGCGGATCAGTGGCGGAAGTGGCGCACGCCGGTGAACACCATGGCCAGGCCATGTTCGTCGGCGGCGGCGATCACTTCGGCATCGCGCATCGAACCGCCCGGCTGGATGACCGCCTTGATGCCGGCGGCAGCGGCGGCATCGATGCCGTCGCGGAACGGGAAGAACGCATCGGAGGCCATCACCGAACCCTCGACCACCAGGTTCGCGTCGGCGGCCTTGATGCCGGCGATGCGGGCCGAGTACACGCGGCTCATCTGGCCGGCGCCGACACCGATGGTGCGGTTGTCCTTGGCATAGACGATCGCGTTGGACTTCACGAACTTGGCCACCTTCCAGGCAAACAGCAGGTCGCTGAACTGCTTGTCGGTCGGCGCCAGCTTGCTGACCACCTTCAGCTCGTCGCGGGTCATGCCGCGGTTGTCCGACGACTGCAGCAGCAGGCCCGAGCCGACGCGCTTGCTGTCGAAGTTGTTCAGGCCGTCGCCATGCGGGATGCGCAGCACGCGTACGTTGGCCTTCTTCTGCGCGTACTCCAGCGCGGCCGGCTCGTAGTCCGGGGCAATCAGCACTTCCACGAACTGGCGGTCCAGGATCACCTTGGCGGTGGCGGCGTCCAGCGGCGTGTTGAAGGCGATGATGCCGCCGAAGGCGCTGGTCGGGTCGGTGGCGTAGGCCAGCTCGTAGGCGTCGCCGTTGCCGGCACCGACGGCCACGCCGCACGGGTTGGCGTGCTTGACGATGACGCAGGCCGGCGCATCGAACTGGCGCACGCATTCCCACGCCGCATCGGCATCGGCCAGGTTGTTGTAGCTCAGCTCCTTGCCCTGCAGCTGCTGGAAGGTGGCCAGCGTGCCCGGGACCGGGTACAGGTCGCGGTAGAACGCGCCGCTCTGGTGCGGGTTCTCGCCGTAGCGCAGGTCCATCACCTTCACGAAGGTGGAGTTCATCTGCGCCGGGTATTCGGCACGGGCCGGCACGGCGGCGTCGGTGGCGGTGACCGCCGACAGGTAGTTGCTGATCGCCGCATCGTACTGGGCGACGCGGTTGAACGCGGCCACCGAGAACGCGAAGCGGGTGGCAGCCGTCAGCTGGCCGTTGTTGGCCTCCAGCGAGGCCAGCAGCTCGGGGTACTGCGACGGGTCGGTGGCCACTGCCACGCGGGCGAAGTTCTTGGCCGCCGAACGCAGCATGGCCGGGCCGCCGATGTCGATGTTCTCGACCGCGTCGGCCAGGGTGCAGTCGGCCTTGGCGGTGACCGATTCGAACGGGTACAGGTTCAGCACCAGCAGGTCGATGGCGCCGATGCCGTGCTCGGCCATCACCGCGTCATCCAGGCCGGAGCGGCCCAGCAGGCCGCCGTGCACCATCGGGTGCAGGGTCTTGACCCGGCCGTCCATCATTTCCGGGAAACCGGTGACCTCGGCCACGTCCTTCACGGCCAGGCCCGCCTCGCGGATCGCCTTGGCGGTGCCGCCGGTGGACAGCAGCTCCACGCCGCGTGCCGCCAGCGCGGTGGCCAGCTCGACCAGACCGGTCTTGTCGGAAACGGAGAGGAGGGCCCGGCGGACGGGCAACAGATCAGCAGTCATGGGACGGAATCGGCAGCGGAGCGGGGCCGATATTGTAGGCGGTGGGGGCCGGTGGCGGGCGCTGGTGGTGGTAATCAACCCGCACCGATGGCCTGTGGCCGCCTTCAGCACCGTCTGGCCGGGGGGGCCGCAATCAATTCGATGGGGCGCGCGGCCCCAATCGGGTAGGCTGTGCGGGAACTGCCAAGGATCAGCGGGTTCGGATCGTGTCGATCTATGCATTGAAAGGACGTTTTCAGGACCTCCTGCGTCCGGCCGTACGCGGCCTGTACCGCATGGGGATCACCGCCAATGCGGTGACCGTGGCCGCTGCCGTGGTCTCGCTGCTGGTGGCCGGCGCCGTCTGGTGCTGCGCACCGGCCCAGCCATGGCTGTACCTGCTGCTGCCGCTGTGGATGCTGCTGCGCATGGCGCTCAACGCCGTGGACGGCATGCTGGCCCGCGAATTCGGCCAGCAGTCGCGGCTGGGTGCCTATCTGAACGAATTGTGCGATGTGATCGCCGATGCGGCGCTGTACCTGAGCCTGCTCAGCGTGCCGGGCGTGCGCCCGGAGCCGCTGTGGCTGCTGGCCTGGACCGCGGCGCTGAGCGAATACGCCGGCGTGCTGGGGCTGATGGTCGGCGCCAGCCGCCGCTATGACGGCCCGATGGGCAAGAGCGACCGCGCCTTCGTGATCGGTGCGCTGGGCCTGCTGCTGGCGTTTGAGTGGGTTGGCGCGTTGACGGTCACGGGCGTGGCCGCGGCCATGGCGGTGCTGTGCGTGCTGACGATGATCAACCGGGTCCGTCGCGGACTGCGGGAAACCGCAGTTTCGCCAAATTAATCAAGCAGATAGAAAAAGACAATCAGGAGATTGCATGCGTCAGGCGCAGGAACGGGAATTCCACAGCTTCGACCAGGTACCGCTGTTCTACCGGTACTGGGCCGGCACCACCGCCACCCCGGCCACCCGGGCCATCGTGCTGCTGCACCGCGGGCACGAGCACTCCGGGCGTGTTACCCATCTGGTCGATGAGCTGGACCTGCCTGACACCGCCTTCTTCGCCTGGGATGCGCGCGGCAATGGCCGTTCGCCGGGCGCGCGTGGCGATGCACCGGGCTTTCCGGCGCTGGTGCGCGATCTGGACAGCTTCATCGCCCACATCGGCGCCGAGCATGGGATCGCGGTGGAAGACATCGTGGTGATCGCGCAGAGCGTGGGTGCCGTGGTCGCCGCCACCTGGGTGCACGACTACGCGCCACGTCTGCGCGCGCTGGTGATGGCCTCGCCGGCGTTCAAGGTGAAGCTGTACGTGCCGTTCGCACGCCCGGGCCTGGCCTTGATGCAGAAGCTGCGCGGCAACTTCTTCGTCAACAGTTACGTCAAGCCGCAATGGCTGACCCACGATCCGGCGCGGGTGGAAAGCTACCGCACCGATCCGCTGATCACCCGGCCAATCTCGGTGCGGGTGCTGCTGGGCCTGTACGAGGCGGCCGATCGCATCGTCGCCGATGCGCAGGCGATCAGCGTGCCGGTGCAGCTGCTGGTGTCCGGCTCGGACTTCGTCGTGCACCGTGGCCCGCAGGACCGCTTCTACGAGCGCCTGTCCAGCCCGATCAAGGAGCGCGTGCATCTGCCGGGCTTCTTCCACGACACGCTGGGCGAGCGTGATCGGGCACCGGCACTGGCGCGCATCCGCAGCTTCATCCAGGCGCGATTCGCCGAGCCGTTGCGCGAGTTGTCGCGCCGCGATGCGCACCGCCATGGGCCGACATTTGAAGAGTCTGAAATCCTGGCCTGGCCGCCCGAGCGCAACAGCCTGGCCGATCTTCGCTGGCGCGTGGTGCGCGGTGGCCTGCGCTTTGGCGGCAGACTGTCCGAAGGCATTGCACTGGGCCTGCAGACCGGTTTCGATTCGGGCAGCACGCTGGACTACATCTATCGCGACGAAGCACGTGGCAAAGGCCCGTTGGGTCGCCTGGTCGACCGCAACTACCTGGATGCGATCGGCTGGCGCGGCATCCGCATTCGCGGTCGGCACCTGCAGGAACTGCTGCGCGATGCCGCCCAGCGCCTGCGTGGGCAGGGCATGCCGGTGCGCGTGCTGGACGTGGCCGCTGGCCATGGCCGTTATGTACTGGAAGCGCTGGGCCAGGGCGAGCAACGCGCCGAGCGCATCGTGCTGCGCGACTTCAGCGGTCTGAACGTGACCCAGGGCCAGGCGTTGATCGAGCGCCTCGGTGCGTCCGACATCGCCCGTTTCGAGCAGGGCGATGCGTTCGATCCGGTGCAGCTGGCGCAGGTCGACCCGGCGCCGACACTGGCGGTGGTATCGGGGCTGTACGAACTGTTCCCCGACAACGACGCCGTGCTGCGCTCGCTGCAGGGCATCGCCGCAACGGTGCCGGTGGGTGGCTACCTGGCCTACACCGGCCAGCCCTGGCACCCGCAGCTGGAGTTCATCGCCCGCGCGCTGACCAGTCATCGTGGTGGCGCTGCGTGGGTGATGCGCCGCCGCACCCAGCAGGAAATGGATGAACTGGTGCGCCTGGCCGGGTTCGAGAAAGTGGCGCAGCGCATCGATGACTTCGGCATCTTCACTGTGTCGCTGGCACGCCGGACCGCGTGATGGCGACGCTGGCTGCAACTCCGCTTGCCACGGCGGGGCGCCCCTGGCGGCGCGCGCTGCTGTGGCTGGCCCTGCTGGGCCCGTTCTTCTTTGCCAGCTACGGCTTCGCCAACTGGATGGCCGGCCGCCACGCCGAACTGCCGGTGATGGCGTTCGGCTGGGAAACGCAGATTCCGTTCGTGCCATGGACGATCGTGCCGTACTGGTCGATCGACCTGTTCTACGCAATCTCGTTCTTCCTGTGCCGGCAGCGCCTCGAACTGGACCGGCACGCATTGCGGCTGTTCAGTGCACAGCTGATCGCGGTGACCTGTTTCCTGCTGTGGCCGCTGCGCTTCAGTTTCGAGCGGCCGGAGATCGGCGGCGTGTTCGGCTGGCTGTTCGATGTGCTGCTGGGTTTCGACAAGCCGTTCAACCAGGCGCCATCGCTGCACATCGTGCTGCTGATCGTGCTGTGGGTGAAGTTCGCGCAGTACCTGCACGGTGCCTGGCGCTGGGTCCTGCATGTGTGGGCGCTGCTGATCGGTGTCTCGGTGCTGACCACGTTCCAGCATCATTTCATCGACATCCCGACCGGCCTGCTGGCCGGCTGGCTGTGCGTGTGGTTGTGGCCGGAGCAGGGCACGCCACCGCTGCGGGCCTGGCGCATCGCGCGGCATGCCAAGCGGTGGCGATTGGCTGCGCTGTACCTGCTGGGGGCCGCTGTGCTGCTGGTGCCGGCGGTCCTGCTGCGGGGTACGGCGTTGTGGTTGCTGTGGCCGGTGGTGTCGCTGCTGCTGGTGGCGCTGGCCTATGCCGGTCTGGGTACGGCGGTGTTCCAGAAGCGCGCCGATGGTCGCTTGAGCATGGCGGCACGCTGGCTCCTGGCACCGTACCTGGGCGCCGCCTGGATCAACTCGCGGCTGTGGACACGGCATGCGCCGCAGCCGGTGCCGGTGCTGGACGGCGTGTGGCTGGGCCGGATTCCCTGCACGGTATTGCCGGCACCTTTGGTGGGCGTGGTCGATGCCTGCGCCGAGCTGTCCTGCCGCGCGCCGGGCGCGGCGTATGCCAGCGTGCCGATGCTGGATCTGGTGGTGCCCACGCCGCACCAGTTGCGCGAGGCGGCCGAGGCCATCGAACGGCTGCGGGTACAGGGGCCGCTGCTGGTGTGCTGCGCATTGGGTTACTCACGCAGTGCCGCCAGCGTGGCGACGTGGCTGCTGCGCACGGGCCGTGCCGCGGAAGTCGAGGCGGCGGTCGCCATCGTGCGTGCGGCACGCCCCGGCATCGTGCTGGGCCCGGAGCATCTGCAAGCCATCACCGCAGCGGCTGGAGGACGCGCATGAGTGCCGTTCCCGATCTGGCGACCATGCAGCTGCTGCTGCGCCAGGGACGCTGGCCCGCGCTGCTGTCACTGGGGCTGCTGCTGGTGGCGCTGCTGCTGCTGGGCATCGAACCGGGGCTGGCGATGATCGCCGCCGGGCTGTTGCTGCTCAGTGTGGGCGCTGGGCTCATGCAGGCCTACCATGCATGGCGGGTCGGGCTGGACGCGAGCCTGCTGCAGCTGTTGCGCGATGAAGGCCTGGACGGCGAAGCCGCTGCACGCCGTACCGACCAGCTGCTGCAGGACAGTGGCCTGCGCCGCACACCGGCCGATGCGCCGCTGCGCGGCTGGGACGTGCGTTGGGCCGGCATGCGCCGGCTGCTGCTGCGCCAGTACCTGCTGACAGCAGTGCAGGCCGCACTACTGGTGCTGGCCGTAGTGTGGCCGCAGACGTGAACGGGAGGGGCCGATGTTCGCCGAACTGATTGCACGCGCCTGCAGTGGCGCGATCCACGTGGTGACCGGCGCCCGTGCGCTGTGGATCGGCTGTGCGCCGTCCAGCGAGCGCCGCGTGTACTACGGCAACCACGCCAGCCATGGTGACTTCGTGCTGATCTGGTCGTCGATGCCGCCCGCGCTGCGGCGACAGGTACGCCCGGTGGCCGCCGCCGAATACTGGCAGCGCGACGGCCTGCGCCGCTACCTGATCGATGCGGTGTTGAACGGTGTACTGGTAGAGCGTGAGGCCGGGCATCGCCAGCAGGACCCGTTGCAGGTGCTGCGCGATGCGGTGGACGAAGAGTGCTCGCTGATCCTGTTCCCGGAAGGCACGCGCAATGTGGGCGATGAGCCGCTGCTGCCGTTCAAGAGCGGCATCTACCACCTGGCGCGGCAACGGCCGGAGCTGGAGTTCGTGCCGGTGTGGATCGACAACCTGAAGCGGGTGATGCCGAAGGGCCGGTTCCTGCCGCTGCCGCTGCTGTGCACGGCTACGTTCGGCACGCCGCTGCGGCTGCAGGCCGACGAGGACAAGGCCGCATTCCTGGCCCGCAGCCGGCAGGCGCTGCTGGACCTGGCGCCGAATGGAGGGCGCGCATGAGCTATCTGATGGACGTGTCCGGTGACCTGGCCGCGCGCAGCGTGGGCCAGCAGACCGACCTGCTGTTTGCCGGCGTCGGCGCGGTGCTGGTGCTGGCCACGCTGGTGGCCGAGACCCTGCGCTGGCGGCAGCGTGGGCAGCCCAGTGCGGTGATCGCCAACCTGGTGTCGCGCATCCGCGCCTGGTGGGTGATGGCGATCGTGGTCGGGCTGGCGCTGTTCTTCGGTCGCGCCGGGGTGATCGTACTGTTTGCGATCATCTCGCTGTTCGCGCTGCGCGAGTTCATCACTCTGGCACCGACCCGCTCGGGTGACTACTACGCGCTGCTGGCCGCGTTCTACATCGTGCTGCCGTGGCAGTACTACCTGGTGTGGATCGACTGGTACGGCATGTACACGCTGCTGATCCCGGTCTATGCGTTCCTGTTCCTGCCGATCCTGTCCACCATCGGTGGTGACACCACGCACTACCTGGAGCGGACGGCGAAGGTGCAGTGGGGGCTGATGATCTGCGTGTTCTGCATCTCGCATGTGCCGCTGCTGCTCAACCTGCATGTGCCCGGGCATGACCCGGCGCGCAACGTGCTGCTGTTTGCCTTCCTGGTGATCGTGGTGCAGTCCTCGGATGTGCTGCAGTACATCTGGGGCAAGCTGCTGGGCCGGCACCTGATCGCCCCGAAGCTGTCGCCGTCGAAGACGGTGGAGGGCTTCGTGGGCGGCGTGCTGAGTGCCAGCGCGCTGGGAGCGGCGCTGTGGTGGATCACCCCGTTCACGCCGCTGCAGGCGTTCGGCCTGTCGCTGCTGATCAACCTGATGGGGTTCTGGGGCGGCCTGGTGATGTCGGCGATCAAGCGCGACCGTGGCATCAAGGACTGGGGC
This sequence comes from Stenotrophomonas maltophilia group sp. RNC7, assembly GCF_030910085.1. Lineage (NCBI taxonomy): Bacteria > Pseudomonadati > Pseudomonadota > Gammaproteobacteria > Lysobacterales > Lysobacteraceae > Stenotrophomonas > Stenotrophomonas maltophilia group sp. RNC7. The sequence goes on from NZ_JAVFVN010000740.1 coordinate 32,274, forward strand.
CACATGATCGAGGGCCATGGCGGCATGCTCGACCGGCTGGATTCGGTGTGCTTCGCCGCGCCCGTGTTCTTCCATGTGGTGAGGTACTACTGGAAGGCGGGCGGAGGCGGCTGATTCTGCCGGGCTTCGATCCACGCATGGCGTGGATCTACCGGTCCTGCCATCGTTCATGGGGTTGCCGGCCAGCGGCCGGCACTACCCACGCGCGCTTACGCGCTGATGCCGTATTCCTTCAGCTTCTTGCGCAGGGTGGCGCGGTGGATGCCCAGCATCGCTGCGGCGCGGCTCTGGTTGCCTTCGCAGTGGTTGAGCACTTCCACGAACAGCGGGATTTCCATCTCACGCAGCACGATCTCGTAGACATCGTCCGCGTCGCAGCCATCAAGGTCACGCAGGTAGCGGCGCACGGACTGGGCGACGTGTTCACGCAGCGGTGGCCGGGGAGCGCCACGACTGTTGTCAGGACGAGAGAGGACAGCGTTCAAGGGGGTTCCCGATTCGGTTGGCCCGTGCGCGCGGAGCGCGCGGCCGGACGAGGTGGTGGCGGCCAGTCTAGCGCGAGCGTGCCCGACCTGCCACGGCTGGTCGCCTCTATCCTGCTCAGAGGAAGTCGAAGGTGAATGCGACGGTGGATGCGGCGGGTTCCTGCACGCGGAACGCAATGCGTGCACTCTGGCCCGGTTCCAGCACGGCCGCGCCGGGGTTCTCGCCGAGGTACTGCGCCGGTACGAACACGCCGCTGCCGATCACCCGGCCATCGGCATCGGACAGCGACAGGCGCAGATCCGGCCAGGCCTGTGCCCAGCGTGCATCGTTGCGGATGCTGGCCTGCACCTGCAGTACGCCGGCCTGGCCTGGCAGGGGGCGGATCTCGCGGCTGGTCATGGTGAACGCGGTGGGTTCATGCCAGGCCGGCAGGCTGCAGCGCAATACGCCGCACAGTGCGCCCAGCCAGGCGCGGTTGCCGGCGTCGGCGGCCAGTCGCGCACGATCGGCCAGCACGCTCTGCAGGACCAGCAGCAGTGCCAGTCCGGCGACCAGCCCCCAGTGCCAGCGTGGCGTCGGCAGTGCGCGTGGCCGCGAGGTGCCCAGGAAACTGGGTGCATCCCCAGCCACGGCCTGCGGGGCCGGAACGGCAAGGACGGGTTCGATCAGGGCCGCTTCGTCGAGGTTGACGATGTCATCGCTCTGTCGCGTTTCCGCCATCGGTGGCAGCGCCGCTTCGAGGGGGGCGCGGGCTTGGGCTGGCGGGATGTCCTGCATCGCCGGGTCGGGCGTGCGTGAATCGGTCGCAGGTGCAGCCTCGCCTTCCGACGCGGGGCGCAGGAAGGTGGCCAAGGGGCGGCGCGGCGGGTTCGGCTCGGACATGCTCAGGGTGCGGGCTCGGATCCAGCGGTCATTCAATCACGATCAGGCGCGGCGTACGCCGGTGATGCGCATCCAGTCGCCATCCTGGGTCGCCTGCAGGTCGTCGAACCACGCGGCGTAGCGCTGCAGCAGTTCGCCTTCCTGGCCATGCAGGATGCCGGACAGGGCGATGCGGCCGCCGGCAGCGACGCGCGCGGCCAGCAGCTCGGCCAACGCGTCCAGTGCCGAGGCAAGGATGTTGGCGACCACGATAGGGTAGGTGGCGACCGGTTCGTCCTGCGGCAGGTACACGTGCATGCGCGCCTGCTCGCCGTTGCGCTCGGCATTGTCGGCGGTGGCGACCAGCGCCTGTGGATCGTTGTCCACGCCGACCGCTTCGGCGGCACCCAGCTTCAGCGCGGCCAGGGCGAGGATGCCCGAGCCGCAGCCGAAGTCGAGCACGCGCTGGCCCTGCAACTGGCCGTCCACGGCCAGCTGGTCCAGCCAGCGCAGGCACAGGGCGGTGGTCGGGTGGGTGCCCGAGCCGAAGGCCAGGCCCGGGTCCAGCCGCACCACGGCGGCATCGGCGGCCTGCGCGGCGTCCGGCAGTTCATGGTTCCACGGCACGATCCAGGTACGGCTGCCGAAATCCATCGGCTGGAACTGGTCCAGCCAGGCGCGTTCCCAGTCTTCATCCTCGACGGCGCGGAAACTGCCGTTGCTCCAGTCCAGTTCCGGATCGAACGATTCCAGCGCGGCCAGCAGCAAAAGCGCATTGCTGTCGGCGGGGAACAGTGCGCTCAGCACCAGGGTGTCCCACAGCGGCGTTTCACCCACGCCGGGTTCGAGGATGGCCTGTTCGTTGCTGGTGTCGGCTTCGGCATCGAGCAGGGTCACGGCCAGTGCGCCGACGTCCTCCAGTGCATTTTCATAGCGGGGCTGGGTGGCTTCGGTGCAGCGCAGGGTCAGTTCCAGGAACGGCATGGCGGTGGGGGCAATCACGGGAAAGGGGGCCATGCTAGACCATCGGAGCGTCTCCGTATCGCGTGAGATGCCACCATGAGATGAACGGGGGCAGTTCAGACAGGTCTGCCGGGCCTTGCTAAACTCGGCACTTTCCTGTGCGCCGTGAACGCTCACCGCCGCCGATGGCTTTCGCCCCGACCCTGAAAACCTGGTTGCTCGTGCTGCCGGCGGTGGCCGTGCTGGGCGTGGCCGGGTACCGGGCCAGCGGCCATGCGACGGGCGTGGCACCACCGTCGCCGGACCTGCCGACCGTCGTGGCCAGCCGCGACAGCGGAGCGGCGTTGCCGGTGGTGCCGGAAGCCCTGGCGCGCCGGCTGGCCACCGTCGAGCGCGGCAACACGCTGCCGTCGGGCCTGCCGCTGGACCTCCGCGCCGACATCGAAGACGCCAGCGATCTGTACGCCTACGCCCAGCGACTGCGCGTGCAGGCCGATACAGGTAACCATGAAGCGCGCTGGATGCTCAGCCGCGTGTATGACTATTGCGCGCAGTACGCACTCGATCCGGGTGGCTACCGCTTGGACAACAACGTGTTGAGCGGGTTGGGCCTGACCGTGGCGCCGGCGATGATCGAGGCCCGCGAGCGCGTGGCGCAGCGGTGTGGCGGCTTCGTTCCGGGCGACAAGCTGGGCGCTGCGCTGGTGCTGGCCGAACGCCGCAAGGCGGCCGCGCAGGGCAACCTCGCCGCAGAAGCATCGTTGTTCGCCGAGGGTGAGCCGTTGCATGACAGTGCCGAGTACCGCCGCGACCTGGTCGAGCGCGTGCGCACTTCGCGTGACCCGGAGGCCTATATGGCGATCGCGCCGGGCATGGGCGTGCGTGCCGCCGGTGACAGCGCACTCGACGGCCTGGTGGCGGGCGAACAGCTCAGTGAGCTTGCATGGCGGCTTGCGGCCTGCGAACTCGGTCTACCGTGTGGAGCGGACAGCGTGCTGGTCAACAGTTTTTGTGCGAACGGAGGGATCTGTTCGCAGGATGGAGCGCAGGATTTCCGGGATTTCGTGTATGACGCTGCGGTATCGCGGCAAGGTGCTGGGAAAATGAAGGAATGGATCAAGCGATTGATTGGAAAGAGGGACGGGCGATGAATTACCGTCGATTCCTGCATGGGGTCAAGTTCTGGTTCTGGGTGGTGCTGTTCGTGGCCTACTCTGCCGGTGCGGTCGGCCTGCTGATGATCGATACCTACGAGGATCGGTACCGGCATCTGTCGAAGGTGGAACTGACCACGGTGAAGGCGCAGGAAGACGTGCGCCGCGCCGGCGCCAGCCAGGTCGCTGCGGTCTATCGCGCGCAGACGGGCATGCCGTTCGCTTCACTGCCGGCTGGCAGCACCTTCCAGGTAGTGTGGCCGGATGGCTCGACCGAGACCATGGTGATCGTCGATCCGACCTCGCCCAATGGCGTGCGGCCGCTGGCCAATTCGCAGATTCCGGCCGACGTGGCCGACAAGCGCTGATGCGCCGGCTGTAGAGCCGAGCCCACGCTCGGCTGAGCTTTCCAGCAAGCCGAGCATGGGCTCGGCTCTACAGCAACAAAAAAAGGGCGGGGATATCCCCGCCCTTTCCATGTCCAGCATCGGGTGACGATCAGGTCAGCGCGATCGGCTTGTTCTTGCGCTCGGCAAGGCGCTTTTCCAGGTAGTGGATGTTCTGTCCACCGGCCTGGAAGCCCTTGTCGCGCATGATCCGCTGCTGCAGGGCGATGTTGGTCTTGATGCCATCGACCACCATCTCGCTCAGCGCCACCCGCATGCGGGCGATGGCGGTTTCGCGGTCCGGGCCGTGCACGATCAGCTTGCCGATCATCGAGTCGTAGTTGGACGGCACGCGATAGCCACTGTAGATGTGGGTATCCACGCGCACGCCGGGGCCGCCCGGCGGATGGAAGCCGGTGATGGTGCCCGGGCTCGGCACGAAGGTCTCAGCATCTTCGGCGTTGATGCGGCACTCGATGGCATGGCCGGTCAGTACCACGTCACTCTGCTTGATCGACAGCTTCTGGCCAGCGGCGATCTTCAGCTGCTCGGCCACCAGGTCGATGCCGGTGACCATTTCGGTGACCGGATGTTCCACCTGGATGCGGGTGTTCATTTCGATGAAGTAGAAGCGGCCGTCCTCGTACAGGAACTCGAACGTGCCCGCGCCACGGTAGCCGATGCGGATGCAGGCTTCGGTGCATACCTTGCCGATCTGCTCGCGCTGTTCGGCGGTGATGCCCGGTGCCGGTGCTTCTTCCACCACCTTCTGGTGGCGGCGCTGCATCGAGCAGTCGCGTTCGCCGAGGTGGATGGCGTTGCCCTGGCCGTCGGCCAGCACCTGGATCTCCACGTGGCGCGGGTTCTCCAGGAACTTCTCCATGTAGACCTCGCCATTGCCGAACGCGGCCTTGGCCTCGCTCTTGGTGGTTTCGATCGAGGTCTTGAGCGAGGCTTCGGCGTGCACGACGCGCATGCCACGGCCACCGCCACCGCCGGCCGCCTTGATGATGACCGGATAACCGATCTCACGGGCGATCTTGGTGTTGGCGACGATGTCCTCGCCCAGCGGGCCGCCCGAGCCGGGCACGCACGGCACGCCGGCGGCCTTCATCGCGCGGATGGCTTCGACCTTGTCACCCATCATGCGGATGGTGTCAGCCTTGGGGCCGATGAAGATGAAGCCCGACTCTTCCACGCGCTCGGCGAAGTCGGCGTTCTCCGACAGGAAGCCGTAGCCCGGGTGGATGGCCTGGGCGTCGGTGACTTCAGCGGCGGCGATCAGTGCCGGGATGTTGAGGTAGCTCTGCGGCGACGGCGCCGGACCGATGCAGACCGACTCGTCGGCCATGGCCACGTGCTTGAGGTTGCGGTCGACCGTGGAATGCACGGCCACCGTGCGGATGCCGAGGGTGTGGCACGCGCGCAGGATGCGCAGCGCGATCTCCCCTCGGTTGGCGATGACGACTTTGTCGAGCATGGCGCGCCCCTCAGCCGATCACGAACAGCGGCTGGTCGAACTCCACCGGCTGGCCGTTCTCGCCGAGGATGGCGACGATGGTGCCGGACGTGTCGGCTTCGATCGGATTGAACATCTTCATCGCTTCGATGATGGCCAGGGTTTCGCCTTCCTTAACCTGCTGGCCCACGGTGACGAAGGCCGGCTTGTCCGGGGCGGACGAGGCATAGAACGTGCCGACCATCGGCGAGCGCAGCACATGGCCTTCCGGCAGCGCCGGGCCCGGCTTGGCGGTGCCGCCGGTGGACGCTTCGGTCGGCGACTGCATCGGCATCGCCTGCGCCGCCGGCGCCGCCGGGGCGGCGTACACCGGAGCTGCGACCGGCGCGGCATAACCAGTGACCGGAGCGCGCGACAGGCGCACCGACTCTTCGCCTTCCTTGATTTCGATTTCAGCCAGGTTCGACTCTTCCAGCAGGTCGATCAGCTTCTTGATTTTGCGCAGATCCATGAGGGCCTCTTTGGTTTCTATCTAGGTGAGGAGAGCGCCGTGGGCGCCCGGGTCGACAATCAGGTGGCGGATACGCGCAGCAGCGCCGCGTCCATCGCGTAGCGGTAGCTGTCGGCACCGAAGCCGCACACCACGCCCACCGCCTTGTCGCTGAAGTAGCTGTGCTGGCGGAACGGTTCGCGGGTATGCGGGTTGGACAGGTGGATCTCGATGAACGGCACCGCCACCGCTGCCAGCGCATCGCGCAGGGCCACCGAGGTGTGGGTGAAGGCGGCGGGGTTGATCAGGATGAAAGCGGTTCCGTCGTTGCGCGCAGCCTGCACGCGGTCGACCAGCACATGCTCGGCGTTGGACTGCAGGCTCTCCACGGCGTGCCCGGCAGCGGATGCCTGCGCGGCCAGGGCCTGGTCGATGTCGGCCAGCGTGGTGTGGCCGTACACCTCCGGCTCGCGGGTGCCGAGCAGGTTGAGGTTGGGGCCGTGCAGGACCAGCAGCTTCGCCATGGGATCCGGAAGACGGGAAAGGGCGGCAGTCTGGCGGAACCGGCGGATGCTGTCCAGTTCGGCGAAGTTTGCAGCGTTTCAATCGTACGTTTGAAATTCGCCGCAAGGCTTGTCGCCGTACGGCGGGCGCTGGATCAAGGCGCGCTGAACGGCGTGCTTGCGGTGGATGCGAGCACGTAGGCCGACGATCACGCCCGGGCCGCTCATCGGCACAGCCACACCTGTGTGGATGAGGAGGCGTAGGGCGCAGCCGCTGTGCCCTTACCTGGGAGTTGCCTTTCTGCTGATCGCTCAGGTCTCCAACGATACCGTCGGCACCACGTTCGGGAATACCTCCTCCAACGGCTCCTGTTCCCCCGGTTGCGGCGCCGGCCAGTTGTAGGCGTTCACCGGCTGCGCGCGGTTCACCCACAACGCGTAGTACAGGTGATCGGCGCGGCCATCGCCGGTATTGGGGTGGATCAGGATGGTCAGGCCCAGGCTGTTGAGCTGCAGCCAGGGCACCAGCACCGGCAGCAGGTCGTTGGTGAAGCCGAAGTAGAAAGAGGGGGTGACGTGCGGGCCACGCGGCTCCAGGTTCCAGTTGCCCAGCTCCACCGGGAAGCGCTCGGCGGCCCAGCGCCGCAGCAGGGCTGCCTTCTCGAAGCTGTCCTCATCGAAATAGATATGGGCGTGGTAGCTCTTGATGTCGGTGTAGGCGCGCGGGGCGGTGGGCAACGTGGCCTCGCCGGGGCGCACGCTGACCGGGCGCGGGGTCGGTTCGCTGGCCGTGGCCTGGCCCCAGGGGCTGCGGCCCTTGGACGCTGGCGGAACGATGGCGCGGAAGCCGGGTCGCCCGGGCTCGGTGGTGTTCACGGCGCTGCCGACGCGCGCGGCGGCGGTGGCGGTGGACGCGCTGGCCAGGCCGCCGGCTGCCAGGCCGGCCGACGCGATCAGGCGCCGGCGGGCGGGCGAAAGCAGGTCGGCCCAGTGGGCGTCATCGTCGCCCGCGTCGATGAGGGGCTGCGGGTCCGGGTGCATGAGGGGCTCCGTGGCGGCATTGTGGGGGCAGGCGTTCACGCTCGGGCACGGCTGCCGGTGGCGTCCAATAAGCAGCCGGCATCACTTCATGCACGGCTGCCTTCGTCGCCTTGAGCGCGACCGAACGGCGGGCTAGGGTGCAGGTCTGCCGCCCCGGAGCCCGCCATGGCCTCGCCTGATGCCGACACCCTGCGCAAGCGCGCCAGCTTCCGCCAGTTGCATGCAGCGGGATGCTTCGTGCTGCCCAATCCGTGGGACGTCGGCAGTGCGCGCTATCTGCAACGGCAGGGCTTCCAGGCCTTGGCCACGACCAGTGCCGGCTGCGCCTGGAGTGAGGGGCGGCCGGACGGCGCGGTATCGCTGCAGGCCACGCTGGAGCACCTGCGACTGATGGCGGCGGCGACTCCGTTGCCATTGAATGCCGACTTCGGTGATGGTTTCGGCGCTACGCCACAGGCGGTGGAGGAGGCGGTGGCCGCGGCGCTCGATACCGGCATTGCGGCGTTGTCGATCGAGGACGCCAGCGGCCTGGCCGATGCACCACTGAGGCCCATCGAGCAGGCGGTCGAGCGACTGCGCGCGGCGCGTGCGGCCATCGACCGCGCGGGCGGCGACGTGCTGCTGGTCGGGCGAGCGGAGAACTTCTTCGTGGGCGTACCGGATCTGCAGGATACCCTGCGGCGCCTGCGTGCCTACGCCGAGGCCGGAGCCGATGTGCTGTACGCACCGGGCATCAGTACGCGCAAGCAGATCAGTGCGGTGGTCGCCGCCGCGGGCTCCAAGCCGGTGAACCTGCTGGTCGCTGGCCCCACAGCACTGAGCCTGCAGGACATCGCCGCACTTGGCGTTCGCCGGGTCAGCCTGGGCGGTGCGCTGGCGCGTGCCGCGTGGGGTGGACTGATGCAGGCGACCCAGCCGATCGTGCAGGACGGACGCTTCGATGGTCTGCAGCAGGCGGCGCCCGGGGCTGCCTTGAACGCGTTGTTCCAGTAGCCCCGCGCCCTGCATGGCGGGAAGGGCCGGCGACTACAACGCCTCGATCTCCCGCTTGGGCAGGATCACGCCGGGTTCCAGCGCTGGCAGCAGTTGGCGAAGCAGGCGCGGATTGTCCTGCAGCCCCGTGCCGTCCAGATACGTCCAGCCGGAACCGCCAATGCGGCGCACGGCCACCATGAACGTGGTGCTGCGCATCGGGGTTTCACGCACCCGCACCAGGGATTGGCGTGGCACGAAGCAGACTTCTTCCTCCCCGGCCGCATAGGTCCGGGTCGGCACACCGACGTCCTCGCTGATGACCACCACGCCGCCGCTGTGCTGCTTCTTCAACGCATCGCGGGTGATCGCCTGGAAGGCCTCATCGCCGCCGGCCAGCCGCTTGAGGCTGGGATGCGTGCGCTCGATGAGGAAGTCCGCATCCCCGCGGGCGTAGGCAGTCATCAGGGCGCGCACATCTTCGCGCAGGGCCTTCGCGTCACTGGGACTGAGTTCACCCGCGAAGGCGGATGGCAGCAACAGCGACAGCAGCAGCGTCAGTATCGTCAGGGGCAGGCGTCGATCCATGTCCGGATGTCCCACAGGGCATCGCTGCACTATACGTTGGACGCGAAAACAGCGTCCCACCGGTGGCGCTGGTTTCCCCGGAATCGTTACTTACCATTGGTAAGTAACGATTCCTGGAGATCCCCATGCACAGCCTCATTGTCATCGCCCACCCTGAGCCCGGTTCGCTGACCCACGCGATGGCGCGTCGCATCGGTGATGCCATTGCCGCGGCCGACACCGGCAACACCGTGGCCTATGCCGACCTGATGGCCGAAGGCTTCGATCCGCGCTTCAACCCGCAGGACCAGGCGTTGTTCCGCAGCACCGGCGCGGTACCCGCCGATGTCGCTGCCGAGCACGCGCGGCTGGATGCCACCGATACGCTGGTGCTGGTGTTCCCGTTGTACTGGTGGTCGTTCCCGGCGCTGCTGAAAGGCTGGATCGACCGTGTGTTCACCAACGACTGGGCCTACGCACAGGATGCGCAGGGCAGGCTGGTGAAGAAGCTGCAGCGCCTGAATGTGCATCTGGTCGGCTTGGGCGGCGCCGACGCAGCCATGGTCGAACGTCGTGGCTACGACGCGGCAATGAGGACGCAGATCGACATGGGCATCTTCGACTATTGCGGCGCACGCGTGCTGTCGTCCCACCTGCTGTTGGACGCCGATACCGGTGCCGCTCAAGCGCATCTGCAGACCGCGCTGACGATCGGCCGTAAAATCGGTGTTCCGATGCGCTGATCGCCGTGCTCCGCCGATGCCCGCCAACGCCACCCCCACGCGCCGCCGAATGACCCGGGAGCAACGCACCCGCCAGTTGCTGGATGTGGCCTGGGCACTGGTCCGCGAAGAAGGTACCGGCGCGTTGACGCTGGGGCGGCTGGCCGAAGCGGCGGGCGTGACCAAGCCTGTGGCCTATGATCACTTCGTGACCCGCAATGGCTTGCTGGCGGCGCTCTACGATGACTATGACGGACGCCAGACCGTGGTCTTCCACGAGCGCATCGGTCGCGCCCGGGCGCAACTGGTCGATCGGGCGGCGGCCATCGCCTCCGGCTACATCGACTGCGTCCTCAGCCAGGGCAGTGAAGTGCAAGGCATCCTCGCCGCGCTGGTGGGGGCGCCGGAACTGCATGAGGTGCGGCGGCGCTACCAGCAGGATTTCATCGACAACTGCCAGGTCTGGCTGGGCCCGTTCGCCGCCGACGGCACGGTGTCGCTGGCCGGGCGCTGGGCCATTCTCGGTGCGGCTGAAGCCCTTTCAGAGGGCGTGGCTGCCGGCGCGCTGGACAAGGCCGGTGCCGTGGCCGAGCTGCAGCGGCTGATCGTGGCGACGGTCAAGCGGCGCTGAGCCGCACGAGCGGTCAGCCGCCGGCCAGGGCGGCGAATCCCGCGGCCAACTGGTCGCGCACCAGTGCGTCGCGCGCGTCGCGGCTTGCAGAGCCCAACACCACGGTGATCAGCCGTACCGGCTGGTCCCGCCCGGGTACTGGCCGGCACGCGGTGGCGGCCAGGCAGAAGCCTGCGGCCTGGGTGTAGCCGGTCTTCAAGCCGTCCACGCCGTCTTCGCCGAGCAGGGCGTTCTGGTTGCTGCGGTTGAAGCTGCCATGGGCGAACGCGCGCTGCGCGCTGATCGCCAGGATCTGCGGATGATCGTTCAACAGGCGGGCGGCCAGCACCGCCATGTCGCGCGCGCTGGAGACATGGTGCGGTGTGGTGATGCCGGACACGCTGGCAAACCAGGTGCTGCGCAGCCCGAGCTGGCGTGCGTGCCGGTTCATGCGTTCCAGGAATGCGGCCTGCGATCCGTCCAGGTGGCGCGCGATCGCCAATGCAGCGTCATTGCCGGACACCACCATCAACCCTTCCAGCAGGCGCGCCAGGGTGATTGTCTCGCCGGGCACCAGGCCCATGTGCGTTTCATCATCGGCCACGGCATGCACATCGTCGGCGGCGATGGTGACCGGGTCGTCCCACGAGCGTCCGTTCTCTTCGACGCACGCATAGGCGGCGTAGGCGGTCATCAGCTTGGTCAGCGATGCCGGTTGCCGCGCGGTTTCAGCGTTGTGCTGGTGGATCACCGCAGAGGTTGCCGCTTCCAGGGTGATGGACGAAATCGGTAGGGGGGCGGGCGCAGCAGACGGCATGGCGGGCGGAGATGGCAGCGACAGTCAGCAAGAATAGTTCGTGCCGGCTGCACGAAGCCGCACTGCCGGAGCGCTGCAGCGTGCACGGTTGCGCCCGGGCTGAGGTGGAGGCAGCCTGCGCACATGCAATCGGATATCCGCATCGACGGTCGTGTCTTTACCTACGTCTTCCCGTGTGCGTGGGAGGACTACGCGAAGATCGGCTTTTCACGTGATCCGCTCGGACGCATCAGCGCATTGCATCGGCGCTGGTTCGAGTTCTTCGACCTCGATGCCGGTGCGCTGGTGGAAGCGGAGGGCGAGCGTGATGCACGTGATCTGGAGCTGCAGCTGCGTTCGCCGTTCAAGGCGCACCGCGCACCGGCACCGATGACGATCCAGCACAAGGCTGGGGGTCGTACTGAATGGGTACGTGGTGCCAACCAGGCCTTGTCGCTCGCAATTGCTGCGTTGGCTGAACAAGGCTATCGCTGTTATCCGCTGAAGGCATGGCTGCAGGCGGCGATGCGCCTGCGCATGGACCGGCTGCACGACTGGGCCGTGGTGCAGCTTCCGGAAGAGGAAGGCCTGCGGATTCCCGGTGGCCCCGGTGAGGGCGTGTTGCGTGACACGCTCGACGGTTGCCGGGCACTGGATATCGATCCAATGCCCTGGCTGCCTGAATACGTCCAACGCTGGTACACAGGTTGAGCCGCGTTCAACGGGTCCCCGGCTGCTGAACCGGCGTGGCCGGTTGCGCCGCGCACGCAGGGGCGGCGGTGGACGGGCTGGCCAGCTGGCGTGCCAGCTCGGTGTTGGCCACATGGCCGTGCAGGAACAACAGGCTGCCGAAGATGTTCATGAGCGTGCCTCCACTTGAGTGGATTGCACGATACGGGCAGCATGGGCGGGCAAAAAGCGACATTTCCGCAAGCATGCCTTGAGAGGAATTCAAGCCTGATGTCCCGTCCGCCCCTTCATGCCCTGCAGGGTTTCGTGGCCGCCGCGCGGCTGGGCAACCTGTCACGGGCAGCGGCGTCGATGAATCTGACCGTCAGTGCGCTCAGCCATCAGATGCGCCAGCTGGAAGAGCGGCTCGGGCAGCCACTGCTGGTCCGCCAACCGCGTGGCGTCGCCCTCACCCTGGAGGGGCAGCGCCTGCTCGACCAGGTCGGCCCGCATCTGGATGCGATCAACGAAGCCTTCCAGCCCTATGCGGCCCGCGCCGAGCACGTGCTGACGATCAGTGCGGTGCCGTCGATGGCGTCGGCGTGGCTGGTGCCGCGCCTGGGTCATTTCGTGGCTGAGCACCCACAGATCGAGATCAACCTGCAGTCGAGTGAGCGCCTGATTGATTTCGAGCGGCAGCGCCAGTTCGACGCCGCGCTGCGGCTGGGCAGCGGGCAGTGGCCGGGCCTGGTGGTTGAGCCGCTGTTCGACGAGTGGCTGCTGCCGATGGCGAGCCCGGCGCTGATCGAACGCATGGGAGGGATCGACCGGGTGCCACTGAACCAGTGGCCACTGCTGGGGGACCCCGATGGTGCGTGGGGGGCCTGGTTCGCGTTGAGCGGGCAGACCCCGCCGTCGCGCTTCATAGCGGTGCTGGATGATTCGGAGGCACACCACCGTGCGGCGCTGGACGGGGTGGGCGTGGCGCTGGGGCGGGTGACGCGGGCGCGCTTGTTGCTGGATTCCGGCCAACTGGTTGCGCTGTCCAACCTGCGCCTGAAAACCGCCTGGCCGCATTGGCTGGTCTACCCGCAGCGTTCGGCCCGCCACCGCGGCTTTCTTGCCTTCCGCGACTGGCTGCACGCGCAGGCTGCCGAACACGTGCGGCACATGGCGGACGCTACACTCATCGCACCAGCGTGACCGCCTGCCCGGCGCGCGCGAACGCCTCCTCCAGCAGCGAGCCGGCCTTGATCGCCTCCACTTCCTCGAACAGCGCCTGCAGCGCGTCGGCGGGGCGGGATGCCGGCGCCGCCACCGCCTGCTGGATCGCGGTGAAACGGTCGGCCAGCACGCGGTGGCCGGGATGCGCCCGCGCCCATGCTTGCAGCGGCTGGCGCACGCCGGCGGCGGCATCCAGGCGCTGCAGATCGAACAGGGTGATCGCAGCCGCCGACGACTCGGCCCGTTCGATCGTGGCGTGGCGCAGTTCGCGGTTGAGAAACAGATCGTAGGCTGCACCGCGGCCCACCGCGATGCGCAGCCCCTCGCGGTCGAGGTCGGTCACCTGCTGCGCGGGACTGTCCTCGCGCACCAGATAGGTGCCTTCGATCTCCACGTACGGAGCACTGAAGGCGATGCGGTCGGCGCGTGCCGGATCGATGGCCAGGAAGGCCAGATCCCAGCCGTCTTCGCCTGCCGCAGCGACCACCGAGGCTGCGGCATCGTGACAGGTGAAGCGTGCCTGCACACCCAGGCGCTGCGCCAATGTCGCGGCCAGCTCCACCGACGGTCCGCGCGGCGAGTGCGCATCGCCCTGCGCCAGCACCGGGTTGCCCAGGTTGATCGCCACGCGCAGGAAGCCCTGCGGTGCCAGCGCACTTTGGTGATCGGCCAGGGACATGCAGGACTCCGCGAGGAAAGGGGCACCCAGCATGCCAGCACTGCCCTGCAAGGGGTGTCATGCTGCACGACTGCAGGATGGCCTACCTTCCGTTTGCCGACGAGGCCGCAGGTGTGGGCATGGACTTGGAGGTGAGCCTGGAACGTGGCCGGGATCTGCGACAGTGAAGGCAACCGGATTGCGTTGCAGGCGCGCGCGGTTCCGTAGAGCCGAGCCCATGCTCGGCTGCTGTTGACCCAGCCGCCCAAGCTCAGCCGGGCATGGGCTCGGCTCTACAAGGTCGCGGCGCGTGAGCGCTGCAGCCAGTCGTTGATCGCCGGATCGAGCCGCGGGTCTTCGGGCAACTGCATGCCAAAGCGTTGCTGCAGCACGTCGCGCACGTCGGCAACATCGTGCAGCGGACGCTTGTCCGGTGCCTGGCCGGGGCGGTACTCGGTGTAGTTGCCGCTGCCGATGGTGCGTCGCCAATCTGGCCCGGTCAGCGACGCGCGCAGCTGGCCGGGGAAGCTGGAGTCGGGATGGGTGCACACGTACCAGTTGCCCACCACGTTGTCGATCGGTGCGGGCACGTGCAGGTCGAAACGGTACATCGCCCGCCAGCCGTCACCGGATTCGGCGTACAGCACGAAATCCCCCTCGCCGGGCAGGCGCTGCAGCAGGTACCGCTCGTGAGGCGTGGCCTGCGGCTGCGGATCATTCAGCCGCAGCGGCACGGTCGGGGTCAGGCTGCCGAAACCGGCATCCACCAGCCAGTCATCGCCGTCCACCTGCACGCGCAGCAGCAGGTGGGTCCGTGCGGTCAGTTCGCCGTCATGGGCAGCCAGCAGCACGCGCGCGCTCAATGGCTGCGCATCGAAGCCCAGCGCCTGCAGCAGCGCCAGCAGGCCGCCATTGAGTTCGAAGCAGTAGCCGCCACGGCGCTCGTCCAGCAGCTTGCGCTGCACGCTGTCCAGGTCGATCGGTACCTCATCGCGCAGCAGGCAGCTGAGGGTCTCGAACGGCAGCAGTGCGTTGTGGCGCTGCTGCAGCAGGGTCAGGCCGGCCAGGGTCCGCGGTGGCGGCGCATCCAGCTGCAGGCGCTGCAGGTAGCGAGGGACATCGAGCGTCGTCATGGCGGCACCGGGCGGGAGGGGAGGTCCACTGTGCTCCCCCAACCGGGGTTGAGGTCAAGGGTGCTGGTCGTGTCACGCCAGCGTCGCCTGCACCCGGTACAAAGGCCGCGTCCGCCCGTCACCGCTGGGCCAGGACGACGAAAGTTCTAAAGTTGCCTTGAATCCGGCCGATACAGGTGCGTCCTTCTGCCTGGAGTCTGTCATGTCGGCCGTTGTCTCCCACCTCCGGTCCCTGCGCACGCGGCTTGCGGCGCTGCGCCCGGCGTCCTCCGGCCTGCTGCTGTGGCTGCAACCGCATCGGCTGAGCGTAGCCAACAAGCTCAAGGCGACCTTGTGGGTCTGTGGCCTGGGACTGGTCGCAATCGCAGCCGTCTACGCCTGGACCGGGCATGCCAGCACGCAGGCTGCGCGCAGCCAGGCAAGCTACCAGCGCGGCAGTGACCTCGCCGCGCGCCTGGCCACGCGGGTGGCCGAAGCGCGCCGCCTGCAGATCCAGTATGCACGCAGTTTCGATGATGCCGACCGCGCGCAGCTGCTGGCCACGCAAAAGGCGCTGCAGGACGATCTGCGGGCGCTGCGCACGATGCCGATGGATGCAGGCCGGCGCAAGGCCCTGCAGGCGTTGACCGAAGCTGCAGGCGCGTTCTCGCAGGGTGTGGCCGCCCTGTTCGAACGGGTCGACGAGATGGGCCGTGGTGAGGCCGGCCTCGCCGCGCAGCTGCAACAGGCTGCAGACACGCTGCAGGGGCAGGTGGATGCGCAGCAGCGGGATGCGCTGGCGTTGTCCCTGCAGAAGATGCGGCGGCAGGAGGCACTGCTGCTGCTCGACGGTGATTCCACCCACGCCGACCGCGCCAGCGAAGAAAAGCTGCCGTTCGATCTCGCGCTGGCGGGCCTGCCCGCGGATGCGCAGGACACCCTGCGCACCGGAATGGAGGCGTATCAGGCCGCATTGCTGGGGTATACCGCTGCCCGTGTCGGCCTGGATGTGGAAGCGCAGTCGCTGCTGGATACCGCTGCGGGCGTAGCGCCTGCGCTGGCCGCATTCCAGCAGGCACAGGCCGCGGCACTGGCCCGTGCCCAGGCCCGCCAGCAGGCTGGTGCGCGCACGATGAGCGTGCTGTTTGCATTGACCGTGCTGCTGGTCGCCGGTGTGCTGATCACCAGCCTCGTGCTGGTGCTGCGTGCAGTGCGCCAGCCGATCCAGGACACCCTGCACTTCGCCAGCGACATCGCCGACGACCGCCTGGACACCACCCTGCGCGTCTACAACGCCAACGACGAGATCGGCCAGCTGGCCCAGCGCCTGGTCGACATGCAGCAGCGCCTGCGCGCGCGTATCGAGACCGAGCGTGCCGTGGCGCGCGGCAACACCCGGGTGCGCCAGGCATTGGACAGTGCGCAGACCGGCTTGATGGTGATCGATGCGGAAGGGCAGGTCGCCTACGCCAACCCGGCACTGCTGCAGCTGCTTGACCTGCGGAACGAGGCGCTGGTGGGCAGCGACGCGGTACGCCTGCATCCGGCGTTGGCCAGCCTGGCCGGCGTGCGCCAGCGCGAAGAGCGCGAGATCGGCCATGCCGGCACGCGTTACCAGCTGATTGCCAACCCCGTCATCGATGACGGGCAATTCCTCGGCGTAGCGGTGGAATGGCGCAGTCGAGCGCTGGAGACCCTGCTGGAAACCGAGGTCGCTGCGCTGGTCGATGCTGCAGCACACGGTGACCTGCACGGTCGCATCGCGCTGGAGGGCAAGCAGGGCTTCGTGCGCACGTTGTCGACCAGCATCAACCGCCTGCTGGCGACGTTTGAAACCAACCTCGGCGACCTGCAGGCATTGTTGGCCGCGCTGGCTCGTGGTGACCTCAGCGTGCGCATGGAGGGTGAGCTGCAGGGCGTGTTCGCGCGCATGCGCGATGATGCCAACGCGACGGTCGCGCAGCTGGGCCGCATCGTCACCCGCATCCAGCACGCCACCTCCAGTCTCGATACCGGCGTTGGCGAGATCGTTGCCGGTCATCAAGATCTGTCACAGCGCACCGAGCAGCAGGCCGCCAACCTGGAAGAGACCGCCGCTTCCATGCACGAACTGACCGATACGGTCGGTCGCAATGCTGATGCCGCAGGCCGTGCCGACGCGCTGGTCAAGGGTGCGGCAGCGGTGGCGCAGCGCGGCGGCGAGGCTGTCGGCCAAGTGGTGGCGACCATGCAGGGCATCAGCGAGGCATCGCGGCGGATCGGCGACATTACCCAGCTGATCGACGGCATCGCCTTCCAGACCAACATCCTGGCGCTGAATGCGGCGGTGGAAGCGGCGCGTGCCGGTGAGCAGGGCCGCAGTTTCGCCGTGGTGGCCGCGGAAGTGCGCCTGCTTGCACAACGCAGCGCAGAGGCGGCCAAGCAGATCAAGGGCCTGATCGAGGATTCGGTGGCGCGTGTGGGACAGGGCAACCAGCAGGCCGAACAGGCCGGCACCACGATGGGCGAAATCGTCGGCAGCGTGCAGCAGCTGGCCGACCTGCTGGCGGCTATCCGCAGTGCGTCGCACGACCAGCATGCCGGCATCGCACAGGTGAACCAGACCATCGTGCAGATGGAAGCCAGCACCCAACGTAACGCCAGCCTGGTGGAAGAGGCCGGTGCCTCCACGGCGCAGATGCAGGTCCAGGTGCGTGCCCTGGCCGAAGCGGTGGGCGCATTCCGTTTGCAGTCGATGCCGCAGGCGCGCGCCGCGGCGGCCTGGTCAGCCGAGCGTAGGCTCGGCGCTACATCGGTTGCAGGAACACTGTAGAGCCGAGCCCATGCTCGGCTCACACCAGCGTTCGGCGGCAGGAATCAATACACGTCGCGGCGGTAGCGCCCGCTTTCCAGCAGCGTTTCCACCGCTTCATCTCCCAGCGCGGTTCGCAGCACCTGGTCCACGCCTTCGGCCATGCCCTGCAACGACCCGCAGACATGGATCACCGCACCGCGCTGCATCCAGTCGCGCAGCGTTCCGGTGGCCGCCTGCAGGCGATCCTGCACATAACCGCCGTCGCCATCGCGCGAGAACGCCAGGTCCAACCGGGCGAGATGGCCATCGGCCTGCCACGCTTCGATCTCGTCGGCGAACAGGAAATCGTGCGCACGCTGGCGTTCGCCGAACAACAGCCAGTGCCCGTGTTCGCCTGCACGGGCGGCTTCGCGCAACAGGCTGCGCAGCCCGGCGATGCCGGTGCCGTTGCCGATCAGCACCATCGGCGCGCCAATGACGCGATGGAAACCGGGATTGCGATGCACGCGGGCGACGATGCCGGCATCGATCGGCGCATGCAACGACAGCCAGCCCGAGCCCAACCCGGCTCGACCGGAGGCGTCATGCACCAGCCGCACCACCAGCTCCACCACGCCATCATCCGTGCAGGAGGCGATCGAATACTCGCGACTGGGCAGCAGCGGCAGCCCGGCCAGCCACAGGCAGGCATCCTGCACCGCCAGCGCAGCATCGGCCTCGGGCAGCTCGCGTTCACTGGCCAGCGCCAGCAGCGTGCGCGGATGGCCATCGACCAGCAGTGGCTGCAGCGGATCCAGCCCATGCGCCTTCAGCACGGCACCGGCGTGCTGGGCATTGTGGCGGGGCGCGATGTGCAGGATGTCACCCGCCTGCCACTGCACGTCGGCCGGTGCGGCAAGACGGATACGCCAGATGGCTCCGCCGACGCTGCCAGGGTTGAGGCGGTCGCGGCCGAGCAGGCGCCACTCATGCATCTGCGTAGCCGCAGGCAGCACGCTGTCATCGGTGACGATGCCGGTGAGCGCACCCAGCTCCTGCTGCCACCGGCGCAGCGCCGGGACCGAGGCGGCATCGACGTCGACGCGCTCGAACAGTGCACGCGCGCCGTTTCCGATCAACCAGCCATCGACCCGGCGGCCGAAGCCGCAGTAGTGCGGGTACTGGCGGTCACCCAGCGCGAGCAGGCCGAACTGCAGGCCCGAAAGGTCCAGCGCTTGTGCCAGCAACTGCCGCGCTGCGCGCCGGGCGGCATCGGGCGGCTCGCCGTCGCCGAAGGTGCTCAGCACGAACAGCGCGCTCGATGCATGCAGCAGGAGCGCGGCATCGATGCGCGCCAGCGGCAGCACCCGCACCGCATGGCCGGCCGCCTGCAGCTGTGCCGCCGCGCGCCACGCCAGCTGTTCGCCCAGTCCGCTCTGGCTGGCATGCACCACCAGCCACGCTGCGTTGCCGGCATCGCTGGCCGGCATCGGTAGCGCCTGGCGCAGCCCGCGCGCGGCACGCTGGCTGCGGCGGCGGTCCAGGTACAGCATCCAGCCGGTGATGAAGAACAGGCTCATGCCCAGGCTGCTGAGCATCACCACCACGCGGCCGGGCACACCGAAGTAGCTGCCCGAATGCAACGCGAACACACTGGTGGCCAACTGTCCGCCCGCGCCCTGGCGTGCGTACGGACGGGCATCGAGAACGGCACCGCTGGCCGGATCGAGCTGCAGCAGGTCATGCGCACGATCGTGGTGGCCGCCGCGCTGCGACGGATCACCGGCCATCACCCGAACATTCAGTGCCTGTCCGGGCTTCTCCGGCAGGCGCAGGTCAATGAAGCCGGCGCGCACGCCCGGCAGCGCGTACAGCGTGGCTTCAATGCGGTGCAGGTCCAGCGACGCATCGGTGGCAACCTGGTGCTTGGCCGCCGGTGGGACGCCCAGCAGCGTGCTGGCCGCGCTGCGATACCCGTCGAACGACCACCACAGGCCGGTCAGCGCACTCATCAGGTAGATCAGCAGCACCCAGGTGCCGACTACCGAGTGCAGGCTCCACAGGAAGCCGCGCCCGCTGCGTTTCCACTCCACTGCCAGCCAGCTGCGCCAGTGCCACCAGCGTCGTGGCCAGCGCAGGTAGAGGCCGGACAGGGTGAAGAACAGCAGGGCGATGGCACAGCTGCCGGTGATCCACTTGCCGCGTTCGCCCGCGGCAAGGTGGCGATGCAGGTCCTCGACGAAGTCGAAGAACGCCTGGCCGCGCAGGGCGCTGAAGCGCTCACCGCTGTACGGGTCGAAGTACACCCAGTGTTCCCTGCCACCGGCAAAGCGCGCCACCGACGGCCGCTGTCCGGTGGCATCGATACGCAGGCGTTGCAGGGGGCGTTCGCTGCCGGCCTGGAGCAGCGGCACCAGTTCACTGAGTGCAAGGGGAGGCTGCCCGTCGGCATGGTGCTCGGCGATCTCGGCAAAGCCGGGATTGGCGGCGCGCAGCAGTTCGTCCTCGAAGGACAGCGTGGCGCCACTGAGGCCCATCACGGCCAGGACGGCACCTGCGGTGATGCCCAGCAGCCAGTGCAGTTGGAACAGGACGTTCTTGAACATCGAAGAAGGAGGGCCCGGGAGGCTGCCGCCCGCATCCTGCGCAACAGCAAATGAGAATTAGTCGCGGAATTCTCCGTGGCGCGTTGGCTGCGGTCAAGCCGTTGGACAGAGGCCGGGCTGTGCCTGGCCTCTGCCCCCGTCGCGGTGTACTTGGACGCAGAGACGCAGCCTTCCCTGGCTGTCGTCCCGGGTCTTCACGCAGGGCTCAGAACTTCCAGCCTACCCGCGCGTAATAGAAGCCGCCGTTGAATCCATAGGGCGAGTGCACGGGGTACTGCGCGCCGGCCACCCCGCTCCAGGGGTTGTCGGCCGGCGTGCGGTCGAACAGGTTCTGCGCGCCGAGGCTGAAATACAGGCCCGAATCGAACTTCCAGCCCACCTCTGCATCCACGATCAGCGCGCTGCCGTCGTAGATCGGCAGGCCCCCGTCCTCGGCGGAGATCACGCCGCTGTCCAGATGGTCTTCGTACCAGCTGCTGTAGTAATTGAAGCGCAGGTTGGCATGGAAGATCTGCCGCTGGTGGTGGATGCTGAAGTAGCCCTTGGTCCTGGGCAGCGATTTCTCCAGCTTGTAGACGCGGGCTTCGTCGATGAAGTCGGTGTCGTAGCGATCCACCCTGGTGCGGTTCCAGTTGGCGGCAAGCGAGTAGGTGGTTACCCCGCCGAAGTGATCGCTCTTGAAGCTGGTCACCAGATCCACGCCGGTCGTGGTGGTATCGAAGGCGTTGCCGAAGTAGGTCACCTGCGAAATGGAGGCGGCCTCCGCATTGCCGCCGGCCACCAGCGCCGCGCGCTCTTCCGGGGTGACCGCAAAGCTGGTGCTCAACGCGATGCGGTCTTCCACCTTGATCTGGTAGCCGTCCAGGGTGATCAGCCAGTCGCCCGCGGTCCACACCGCTCCCAGTGACACATTCCTGGACTCTTCCGGACTGAGCGGCTGGGCGCCCTTCAGTTGCGCGATCGGGTTGGTGGGCGGAAGCGTGGCAATGTCCTCCAGCGCGGTGCCGCCGAACACGGTGCTGATCTGGCTGACGTTGGCTTGGCCGGGAGTCGGTGCGCGGAAGCCGGTGTTGTAGGCACCGCGCAGGGCGAAGTGCTCGTTGAAGTCGAAACGCGCGGTGAACTTGCCGGTAGTGGTGCTGCCGAACGAATCGTAGTCCTCGTAGCGCAGCGCACCGGCCAGCAGCAGCTTGTCGGTGAGCTGGGCTTCCAGGTCGGCATAGGCCGCCCAGTTGCGGCGATCAAAGGTGCCGGCGGTGCGCGTGCTGAAACCATTGAAACCGTTGGAGCCAAGCGCGAAGCCCTGTTCGGTCAGCGGGCCGATGGCGGTGGATGGGCCATCACCGGGGCTGATCCTGAAGCTCTCCTCGCGCCATTCGGCGCCCATCGCCAGGCGCAGCGGCTGGCTGCTGAAGCTGGCCGGTATGTCCCGGCTTACGTCCACGTTGAGGTTCTTTTCGGTCTGGGTGTTACCGCCGGGTCGGAACAGCAACCCGGCCGGCTGGTCAGGCCCGAGCGACGCGTTGACGGTGTTGTAGATGGTGAATTCAATATCGTTGCGGCCCCATGAGCCGCTTACGTCCCAGTACCACTGGCCCCACGTGCCCTTGGCGCCAGCGAACACCGAAGCGTCCTCCAGTTCGCCGCCGAAGCGTGGGGTGAAGCCACCGGGCAGACTGGAGAGGAAGGTGAAGCAGTTGGCCGGCAGCGCACCCACGGCGCCACTTACGGTGCTGTAGGGCAGCAGGCTGCCGGCGCCGTCGCGCAGGGCGATGGAAGGGCAGCTGCCCACGCCGGTCAGGTTGCCCACCAGCAGCGTCTCCCCCCCATCATTGGAGTACACGCCCGAACGCGCGGTGGGGTCGCGGTAGTAGAACCCGCCGTCCACCTTGCGCTTGGCATAGTTGCCGAACAGGTAGAACTCCACGTTTTCGGTGTTGTAGCCGAGGTTGGCGACCAGCTTGAGGTCGTCGTCCACCTTCGGCGATCCCCAGATCTGCGCCGGGTCGTTCACCCCGGGGTAGCCGGCCGCCGCCACCGCGGCGGCATCATCGCGCTGCACGCTGCGCGAAGTGTCGTCGGCCTTGCGCCACTCAGCCGTCAGGGTGGCGAAACCGTGCTCGGTCAGCGGAAGGCCGATCTGCGCCGAGTACTGGGTGGTAAGCCCGTCGCCCTTGTAGTACTGCCCGGCGAAGACCTCGGCAGTACCGCCTTCGCGCAGCTTCTTCAGGCCGAAGTTGAGCACGCCGGCGATGGCGTCCGATCCATACTGCGCGGCGGCACCGTCGCGCAGGACGTCGACCTGCTCCAGTGCCAGTGACGGGAACACCGAAAGGTCAGGGCCCTGCGCACCATCGGAGAGGCCATGGCCGAGGAAGGTGATCACCGCCGAGCGGTGGAAACGCTTGCCGTTGACCAGCAGCAGGGTGTTGTCCGGCGGCAGGCCACGCAGGTTGGCCGGACGCACCAGGCTGGCCGCATCGTCGATGGGGATCGTGCTGACGTTGAAGGAAGGCACCAGCACCTTGAGCTGGTCGAGGGCGTCGGTCGCGCCCTGGTTGCGGAACTCTTCACCGCTGATGATGTCGATCGGCACCGCCGACGACGACACCGTGCGCGGTTTGGTGCGGCTGCCCAGCACCGAAACGGTATCCAGGGTGGTGGCCGCGTCGGGCGTCGTCGATGTGCTGCTGTCCTGCGCCCATGCAGCGGGGCTGGTGGACAGCAGCGCGGTGGCGAGGGCCACCATTACTGCGGATGCCAAGGGCGTGATTGCGTCTGGAGCCCGAACACTTCTGCGAATTCCGTGTTTCATGCATGCACCCTGCAGTCGATTTGAGTGGTTTGTCGGTCAGTGGTTCATCCTGTTGGTTCTCCTTGCAGCCAGGGCCCTGGTCGCTAAACGTAGAATTAACAGAACGTAAACCGTACCGCAACGGATCTTTCGATTTAAGGTGCAAACTCGCGGAATGGATCGCAGAACAGTCTCATATGTATGCTGAAAGCACGTAGTATGTGCTTCAGGCAACCATCAGGAATGTCCCGTGTCTACGCTCATTGCCGATCCCGTTGCACAGGTCCGAGCCTTCAACCGCTTCTACACCCGCAGGATCGCCGTGCTCGAGGAGCGGTTGCTGCACAGCGACTTCACCCTCACCGAAGCGCGGGTGCTGTTCGAACTGGCGACGGGCCAGGGCATCACAGCTGCGCAGCTGGGCCATCAGCTGGACCTCAACGCGGGCTACCTCAGCCGGCTGTTGAGCGGGCTGCAGGCGCGCGGTCTGGTTCAACGCGAGCCATCGGTGATGGACGCGCGCGCGAACCGGCTGGTGTTGACCGAGGCGGGCCGGGCCGCCTTCGCACAGCTGGATGCAGCGTCCAGCGAAAGCATCGGTGCCATGCTGGGAGATATCAGTGAAGCGGGATGCCAGCGCCTTCTGGAGGCGATGGGACACATCCAGGCGCTGCTGGGAGGTGCATCGTCGGGTTGCGTGCTGCGCGATCCCCGCCCCGGCGACATGGGCTGGGTGATCCAGAAGCACGGCGCGCTGTATGCACGCGAATTCGGGTGGAACGCGGAGTTTGAAGCGCTGGTGGCCGACATCGTCACCCGCTACCTGCGCGAGCATGACCCGCAGACCGAGCGCTGCTGGATCGCCGAACTGGATGGCACCGCGGTGGGCTCGGTGTTCGTGGTCCGGCACGACGCGCACAATGCCAAGCTGCGGCTGCTGCACGTCGATGCCAGTGCGCGCAGGCGGGGCATCGGGCAGCGGCTGGTGGAGGAGGCGATGAGTTTCGCGCGCGCGGTGGGCTACAAGCGCATGGTGCTGTGGACCAATGCCGCGCTCACCGAAGCGCGCGGCCTGTACGAACGGGCCGGTTTCGAGTTGATAGCAGAGCAGAACGAACAGCTGTTCGGCCAGCCGCAGGTGTCCCAGCTGTGGGCGCGCCCGCTGGTCTGATGCGATCGGCCGCAGCGCATGCTGCCTGGACCCGCATGCTGCCGGCGCAGGACGTTCTCCAGCAGGTCGTTGAGTGGCACCTGCACCGCCGACGCAGGCCTATGGGGCGGCCCATGCCTCGATCTCGCCGTGGGCGAACGGTCCCAGCTTCGCTTTTACCATTCGCCCCTGCGCATCGAACAACACGCTGTAGGGCAGCAGGCCTTGCGCGTTACCGAGCTGCACGCTGGCATCGCGCGGGCCCGGTGTCTCGATCACGATCGGGTAGTCCACCGGCACCTGCTGCAGGAAACCGCGCACGTCGTCCGTGGTGTCCAGCGCCAGACCCAGCACCTGCACACCGTTGTCGCCCTGGGCACCGGCGAAGCGCGCCAGTTCGGGCATCTCTTCCACGCAGGGCGCACACCAGCTGGCCCAGACGTTGATCAGCAGCGGCCGGCCGGCGAAGCGATCGCGCAGGACCAATGGCTGACCCGCCAGGTCAGGCAGTGTCAGCGCGGGCAACTGATCGCCCACCTGCAGCGTGGGCTTCATGGCCGTCGCCCTGGAAGCCGTCGCTGGCGCGGCAGGTGATGATGGGCCGGGTGCCAATCGATGCCCGGCCCACAGGCCGAGGCCGGCGGCCAGCACCGCTGTCCACAGCAGCGCTGGCCGTTGCCACTTCATCGTGCGGTGCGCAGCAGCGCTTCCTCGACCACCGCCTGGGTCAGCAGGGTCGGCAGCACGGTCGGCGGCGCGCCGGGGCCGTACACCACGTACAGCGGTACGCCCACCGCCTTGTGCTCTTCCAGGAACGTGGTGATCTGCGGGTCGACGTTGGTGTAGTCACCGCGCATGTACACCGCATTGGTGCGCTTGAGCAGTTCCTTGAACTCCGGCCGTGACAGCACCGCACGTTCGTTGGCCTTGCAGCTCACGCACCAGTCGGCGGTCATGTTGACGAACACCACGCGGTTGTCGGCGCGCAGGCGGTCCAGCAGCTGCGGCGAATACTCGACCACGTTGTCGCTGGCGGCCTGTGCGGCCCTCGCCGGCGGTGCCAGCTGGGTCACGCCCCAGGCCGGAACCAGCGCACCGATCGCCAGCAGCACGCCGAGCAGGGTCCCCGCACGCGAGCCGGTCCAGCGGTTGCGTTCAAACAGCCACAGGCCGAACGCGAACAGCAGCAGGCCGCCCAGCACCAGCGCCATGCCGTCCACGCCGCGCTGCTTGCCCAGCACCCACAGCAGCCACAGCGCAGTGGCGTACATCGGGAAGGCCAGCACGTGCTTGAGCGTTTCCATCCACGGGCCGGGCTTGGGCAGGCGGCGTGCCAGCGCTGGCACGAAGCCGATCAGCAGGAACGGCAGCGCCAGGCCCAGGCCGAGGAACAGGAACACGGTCATCGCCTTCAGCGGCGGGGCAATGAAGGCGTAGGCGATCGCACCGCCCATGAACGGGCCGACGCAGGCACTGCCGACCACGCAGGCCAGCGCACCGGTGAAGAAGTCACCGGCCGGTCCGCTGCGGCTGGCCAGCGACTGGCCAAGGTTGCCGATGCCGCCGCCGAGGGTGAACACGCCGGACAGGCTCAGGCCCACCGCGAACATGATGTAGGCCAGTGCCGCCACAACGCCCGGGTGCTGCAACTGGAAGCCGATGCCGACGGCGTTGCCGATCGCGCGCAGGCTGACCATCAATGCGCCGATCACGGCGAACGCGACCAGCACGCCCAACGTGTACCAGAGCGCGTGGCTGCGGGCGCGCTGCGGGCTTTCGCCGCTCTGCGCCAGGCTCAGCACCTTCAGCGACAGGATCGGCAGCACGCAGGGCATCAGGTTCAGCACCAGTCCACCGGCCAGCGCCAGCAGCAGCACCCAGACGAACGAACGGTCCGGGTTCGGGGTGGTCGCCGGCGGACGCGTGCGCAGCGAATTGTCACCACGCGCGTCGGTGGCGAACGCGTTGCCTGCGCCCTGGCCGCCCGTGGCGGCGGGAGTGGCGTTGCCGTCGTTGGGTACGGTCGGCAGCAGGCGCAGCGGTACGCCATTGGCGGATTCACGCGGCGTACCGGCAGCGCGCAGCGCATTGACGGCTTCCTCGCGCACTGGCGCCTGGCCGGTGCCGGCGTTGAGCTTGCCGGCCGGAATCGACAGCTTCACCCGACGGGTCATCGGCGGGTAGCAGATACCATCGGTCTGGCAGCCCTGGAAGGTCACCACCAGGGTGCTGTCGACCGCATCAGTGACGGTGCGGCGCAGCGGCAGCGGCACTTCCACCTGGTTGAAGTACACCGAGACATCGCCGAAGTGCTCGTCGCGATGCGACTGCGCGGCCGGCCAGCGCGGCTTGTCGGCGAGCACGCCGGCGCTGCCTTCCAGCTTCAGCGAAGTGCGGTCGCGGTACAGGTAGTAGCCGGGTGCCGGGCTGAAGCGCAGCAGCAGGGTGTTGCCGTCGCTGGCGATGGCATCGAAGCCGAACGCCTGTTCCGACGGCAGCGGCAGCGCCTGGCTGTTGTTGGCCGCGCCCGGCAGGCGCAGGCCACCGCTGTTGCCGGCACCGGCCAGCGGGTTGTTGAACGGACTGGCGGCACCGGTACGCGCGGCAGGCACCGCCGCCGCCGCGCCGGCACCCGGGAGGGTGACCTGCACCACGCGCTTCTGCGGCGGGTAGCAGACGCCGGCATCGGCGCAGCCCTGGTAGCGTACTTCCAGGCTGATGGTGCCGGCGGCGCCCGTCGGCGTGCCGGGCAGGGTGGCCTGCAGGCGCTCCCGATAGGTTTCGACCTCGCCGAAGAAGTCATCGTGGTGCCTGTCACCCTTGGGCATCTGCAGCGTGCCGGCATTGAATGCCGGATCCGCCTTGACGCTGGTGCGGTGGCGATACAGGTAGTAGCCCGGTGCGATCTTGAACTGCAGTTGCACCTGGCCCCGTTCGGGGGCCGTGGCGGTCAGCGCGAACGCCTGGTCCACCGGCAGCAGGTCCTTCTCATCCAGGGCCAAGGCCGGCAGCGAGAGCCACAACAGGGCGCACAAGGCAGCGCCACGCGCAAACAGAGTCTTCAATCAGTGTCCTCCCGGGTCTGTGCCCGGATCCAGTCCAGATACGCCGGCAGGCCGGCCCGGGTTTCGACCGCGATGCATTCCGGGAGTTCATACGGATGCAGTTCGACGATCCGCGCGATTGCGTCATCGACGCGGCTCGCGGTGGTCTTTACCAGCAGCTGCAGCTCGGCATCTGTGGTCACCTCGCCCTGCCAGCGGTAGGTGGACTGCGCGCCATCAAGGCGGGTCACGCACGCGGCCAGGCGCTCGCCGACCAGCGCGTGCGCAATGCGCTCGGCACTGGCCCGGTCCGGGCAGGTGGTCAACAGCAGCAGGACGGGATCGACGGTCGGCATGACCGCCGAGTATAGGGCCGCCGCCGGGTCAGGGCCCGGCGGCGGCAGTGGACCGCTGCGTTGCGCGGTCAGTTGGCCAGCTGGCAGGTGGCTGGCTTGGCCGAGGTGAACAGGGCCGGGGTCGCCCACTCGGGGTGGTCGATGAACGGGTTGCGATTGCCCTGGAAGCTGTAGACCACGTCATTGCGGGCCCGCTCGGCATCATCCGGCGGATCGGACAGGTGCCAGTCGATCAGCGTCGACAGCAGGCCCATGTAGGCCGGCGAACTGCTGGTCTTGACGATCTTGCTGCGGTCGTCGGTCAGCTCCAGGTCCGGCTCGGACTGACCGGTGGCCGCATCCTTGCCACCCTCATAGCGGATCGCCATGTACATCACCGCACGCGCCATGTCGCCCTTGCGCTTGCCCCACACCTCGAAGGTGCCGGTGTTGCCGTCCGGCGTGCGCACCCAGTTGGAATTGCCCGGGTAGCCGCCGCTGCCGCCGCCCTGCCCATTGTTGGCTTCGGTGGCACGCTCGCCGCAGCTGGCATCGCACTTGGCGAACGGCTTGTTGCCACGGTCGGCGTTCCACTGCGCGTCGGTCAGGTACAGCATGTGCGTGTCGGTGTACGGCGCGTAGGGCAGGCCCTTGTCACCGGTGGTGGTGGCAAAGCCCAGCGAGTTCGGCCAGGTGTGCTCGCGGTTGTAGGTCAGGCCGCTGCCGGTGCCCGCACGATCACTGACCTTGGCGTAGCTGCGGTTGCGGTAGGCATCGAGGATGCGGTTCGGGTTGTTCGGATCCTCGTCGGCAATTTCCAGGATGGTCCAGGTGCTGGTGCCCGAGCCGCTGTACGGGTAGGCGGTATGGCCCTTGATGGTGGCGTGCAGCGAGCAGCGCAGCTGGCTGGGGCTGCTGGTGTTGACCCTGGAGTAGTAGCCGGCCGGCACGCCCGGGTTGCCTGGGTCCGGATTGCCGCCGGTGCTGGCCACGGTGAAGGCGATGCGGCTGTCGGCGGCCGGATGCGCGCCCTGCAGGTCGGTGATGCGCGCGGCGCGGATGTCGAAGCGGCAGGCTTCACCGGCCACCAGCGCGGTATTGGTGGACAGCTTCACGCTGCGGCCGCTGGCCGGGAAGGTCAGCGGCACGCTGCCGGAGGTGCCGCAGCTCAGGGCGAAGGCGCCACTGGCCAGGTTCACCGTCTCGCTGAACACCACTTCCAGGTCGGCGGCAGCGGGGAAGGTGCTGCTGCCCTGCGCCGGGGTGGTGGTGGACACTGACGGCGGCGTGTTGGGGCCTGGCGTGCCACCGCCGCTGAAGGTCTGGCCGTTGTTGCAGCTGCCGAACGTCTGCCCGGCCGATTCGGCCCAGGTGAAGTGGGCGTACTGGCTGCCGCTGCCGGTCAGCTGCAGCGAGGTGCCCGGCGCGGTGCTGTTGCTTTCGGCCACCGGGATGTTCTGGCTGGTCATGCCGGCGGCAGGGCCACCGGAGGCGGTGATGGCGCCCTCGTAGCTGAGGAACTGGACCACCTTGCCGCTGGCATCGACCAGGGCGATGCCGTCGTTCGGACCATTCTGGAGGCCGTTGGTCGGGTAGTTGACCACGGCGATGGTGGCGCTGCCGCAGCCGGCGGCGGTGCCGGCCGGGACCGGATTGTTGGCGTAGACGGTGGCGGCCGACGGGTTGCTGCCGTTGTAGAGGTACAGGCGGTAACCGGACAGGTCCTCACCGGCAGTGGCTACGACCTCGATCGCTTCGCCGACGTCACCGGCGGCGGTGCTGTCGTCGTAGTGCAGTTCATTGATGAAGACCTCGGCCTGGACCGGCGCGGCGGCCAGCGCCAGCAGGCAGGCGGCGGCAAGCGGGGACAGCAATCGCATCGACTACTCCTTGTGATTGGGAATGCCTGACCGAGCCTAAGGCCGATCCAGTGACACTTTGTCGTAAATGAACGTCAGATATCTGACAGTGCGACGCTTGTCACCGAAATTGATCTGGACCGACGCCCTGGCCGAGGCGCGCGGGCGAAAAAATTTTTTCATTCCGCCCTTGAAAGGGGGCGGCAGGGCTCCATCTCTGCCCTGCTCCCGACGTTGTCGGGTTTCTTCACGTGCGGTTCTGGCACTCGCCTGGGGTGAGTGCTAACATCGCCGGACTTTTTTAGACCAATCAATCACTTAAGAGGTCTCCTATGAGCATCAAGCCGCTGCACGACCGCGTTGTGGTCAAGCCGATCGAAGCCGACGAAATCTCCGCCGGTGGCATCGTCATCCCCGACTCGGCCAAGGAAAAGTCCACCAAGGGTGAGGTCGTGGCCGTCGGCCCGGGCAAGCCGCTGGACAACGGCAACGTGCGCGCGCCGTCGCTGAAGGTCGGCGACAAGGTCATCTACGGCCAGTACGCCGGCAGCTCGTACAAGAGCGAAGGCGTCGAATACAAGGTCCTGCGCGAAGACGACGTGCTCGCCGTCATCGGCTGAGCCCCGGCGCGACCTGTTTCAACCTGATCCCAAACTCCCAGCCGCCGGGCATCGTCCGGCGCTACCAATGAGGTAAATGCAATGGCTGCCAAGGATATTCGTTTCGGTGAAGACGCCCGTTCGCGCATGGTGCGCGGCGTCAATGTTCTCGCCAATGCCGTCAAGGCCACCCTGGGCCCGAAGGGCCGCAACGTCGTGCTGGAAAAGAGCTTCGGCGCCCCGACCATCACCAAGGACGGCGTCTCCGTCGCCAAGGAAATCGAACTGGCTGACAAGTTCGAGAACATGGGTGCGCAGATGGTGAAGGAAGTTGCTTCGCGCACCAACGACGATGCCGGCGACGGCACCACCACCGCCACCGTGCTGGCCCAGGCCCTGATCCGCGAAGGCGCCAAGGCCGTTGCCGCCGGCATGAATCCGATGGACCTCAAGCGCGGTATCGACAAGGCCGTTTCGGCTGCCGTCGCCGAGCTGAAGAACATCTCCAAGCCGACCGCCGACGACAAGGCGATCGCCCAGGTCGGTACCATCTCGGCCAACTCGGATGAGTCGATCGGCCAGATCATCGCTGACGCGATGAAGGAAGTCGGCAAGGAAGGCGTCATCACCGTTGAAGAAGGCTCGGGCCTGGACAACGAGCTGGACGTGGTCAAGGGCATGCAGTTCGACCGCGGCTACCTGTCGCCGTACTTCATCAACAACCAGCAGTCGCAGACCGCTGACCTGGATGATCCGTTCATCCTGCTGCACGACAAGAAGATCTCCAACGTCCGTGACCTGCTGCCGGTGCTGGAAGGCGTCGCCAAGGCCGGCAAGCCGCTGCTGATCGTCGCTGAAGAAGTCGAAGGCGAAGCGCTGGCGACCCTGGTGGTCAACACCATCCGTGGCATCGTCAAGGTCGTGGCCGTCAAGGCCCCGGGCTTCGGTGACCGTCGCAAGGCGATGCTGGAAGACATGGCCGTGCTGACCGGCGGCACCGTGATCTCCGAAGAAGTCGGCCTGTCGCTGGAAAAGGCCACCATCAAGGACCTGGGCCGCGCCAAGAAGGTGCAGGTCTCCAAGGAGAACACCACCATCATCGACGGCGTCGGCGACAAGGCCAACGTTGATGCACGCGTGGCGCAGATCAAGACCCAGATCCAGGACACCTCCTCGGATTACGATCGCGAGAAGTTGCAGGAACGCGTGGCCAAGCTGGCCGGCGGCGTTGCCGTGATCAAGGTCGGCGCCTCGACCGAAATCGAAATGAAGGAAAAGAAGGATCGCGTCGACGACGCCCTGCACGCCACCCGTGCAGCCGTTGAAGAAGGCGTGGTCCCGGGCGGCGGCGTTGCCCTGGTCCGCGCGATCACCGCGCTGGCCGGCCTGAAGGGTGCCAACGAAGACCAGAACCACGGCATCCAGATCGCCCTGCGTGCGATGGAAGCCCCGCTGCGCGAGATCGTGGCCAACGCTGGCGACGAGCCGTCGGTCATCATCAACAAGGTCAAGGAAGGCACCGGCAGCTTCGGCTACAACGCGGCCACCGGCGAGTTCGGCGACATGCTGCAGTTCGGCATCCTGGACCCGACCAAGGTGACCCGTTCGGCCCTGCAGAACGCGGCCTCGATCGCCGGCCTGATGATCACCACCGAAGCCATGGTTGCCGAAGCTCCGAAGAAGGACGAGCCGGCCATGGGCGGCGCTGGTGGCATGGGTGGCATGGGCGGCATGGGCGGCATGGACTTCTAAGTCCACGCCTCCGGCGGTCGTTGCCGGCCTCGGTCGGCACGCCTTCCCGATGTGATGTAAAGAAGAACCCCGCCGCAAGGCGGGGTTTTTCGTTGCCCGGTTGCCGTCGCCGCAGTGCATCGCTACGCTCGGTAACCATGCCTACTTCGTTCATCGTCGTTGACGACTTCCTTTCTCCCGCCGATGCGCAGGGGTTGCGCCAGGCGGCACTGGGCCTGGACTATCCCGTCCAGGAGGGCGCATTCCCCGGCCGCAATTCACAGCAGCGGCTGGAGTTGGAGGGACTGTCCGGTGCGGTCTCGCGACTGGTCAACGAACCGCTGCGGCCGGTCAACCCGCTGCAGTCGCACGGCAAGTTCCGCCTTACCCTCGCCGGCGACACCGGCCGCGCCAAGGTGCACGCCGACCACTCGCACTGGTCGGGCATTCTCTACCTGAGTGCACCGGAGCACTGCGAGGGCGGCACCGAGTTCTTCCGCCATCGCCGTACCGGCACCGAGCGCATGGCCCTGGACGCGGCGGAGCTGGCCGCATTGGGCTACGCCAACGGCGGCGACATGCATCGCGACATCATCGAGCGCGACAGCAATGACGACAGCCAGTGGGAAATGACCATGCGCATTCCGATGCGCTTCAACCGGCTGGTGCTGCTGCGGCCCTGGTTCTGGCACACCGCCGGGCCAGCGTTCGGTGATCGACCGGAGAATGGCCGGCTGGTATACCTGATGTTCTTCGAGCAGGCGCGCTGAGGAGTGCCATCCACGCATGGCGTGGATGCTCCTCTCCCAGCCGCGTTCGCCATGCAGGCGTCATCGCACCCTCATTCGACGAATGCCTTCGCCGCGCCATACTCCCACTGCCACGGCACGCCGGTATCGCCCAGTACGAATGCCACCAGTGCCGGGAACGCAGCTTCCGCCCGTACATCGTTGCCCAGAATCACCACGCAGCGTTTGTGCCGTTCGATGCACACCAGCGTGTTGCCGACCGCATCGTCGTGGCCGCCCTTGTAGAAGCCTGCGCCCTGCGGGCCGCGGAACGTCACCACGCCCAGGCCCGCGGCCAGATCCTTGCGTTGCTGCGCCACGGGCAGCTCCGGCTGCAGCGTGGGGAACTGGCTGGCGGTGGTGATCGGCAGCTGCGGCCGCACCAGTTCCCTGCGCATTGCAGGCGACAGCCCATCGCCGCGGACATAGCCGGCGGCGAAGCGCGCCATGTCGGCGATGGTGGTATCCATCGAACCGGCCGCACGCACGCGGCTGCGTTCATCGTGCGGCTCGGCCGTGCCTTCCGCTGTCCAGCCATCGGCCAGGTTGGCGGCGAAATCCTCACGCCACATCATGCTGGTGCGGACCATGCCGAAGCGGTCGAATACCTGCCGCTGCATCAATGCACCCACGTCCTGGCCCAGCCGTCCACGCTCGATCACGAACTGCAACAGGATCAGCCCTTCGCCGGAATACCCATAACGACTGCCCGGATCGAAGTGGAACTTCAGGCGGCCATCGGGTTCGAGAAAGCCGAAGTTGGCGAAGCCACTGGAATGGTTGAGCAGCAGGCGCGGGGTGAGCTGGCGCCAGCGCGCATCATCGGCCAGTACGCTGTAGTCGGCGTACTTCTTCGGCTCCGGCGGGTAGTCCGGCAGCGGCTTGTCCAGCGCCGTGGCGATGCTGGCGTCCAGCTCGATCCGTGCGTCCTGGGCAAGCTGTGCGACCAGGTGGCCGAACGCCATCTTGGTCAGCGAGGCGGCGTACATCACGGTATCGGTGCGCAGTGGCTCGCCTGCGGCGTTGCGTTCGCCGTAGGCGGCCACGTGTACCACCTTGCCGCCATCGATCACCGCCAGCGCCATCCCGCGCGCATGCGCCGCCTGCATCAGCCGCTGTGCTTCGGCATCGATGCGCGCGGGCGAGGGTAGCGGCGGCGCGGCCAGCACGGCCGGCGGGAGCAGCGTCAGCAACAGCAGGACAGCACGGCGCATGCGTGGAACTCCTGGCGGGACGTGGCGCGATGCTACGCCTGCCAGCTCCCGCCGTCATGCGCCGGACGTCAGCCGGGTCGGCGCAGGCAGATCCGCGCGGCACCCGCACCGATGTCCACCTGGCCACCGCGCATCGCGTCGGCACCGAGGATCAAGGCCGGTCGCGCCTCCAGGCCGATCACCCTGAACACCGGCAGTTCGCTGATCCGGACCTCCATCGGCGGGTGCTGCCAGATGCCGCCGGTCATGCCGGGCAGGGTGTACAGCCAGGTTGCCTGTGCACCGCCACCCAGCCCCTCGGTGCCCTCTTCACGTGCACGCACCCGAGCATCGCTGCCGTCGGTGCGCAGGCCCAGTGCGCGGGCTGCTTCGGCGTTGAGGACGGTCTGCGCGGCACCGGTGTCGACCACGGCGATGGCGTCCACGCCGGGCGTACCCAAGGCAAGCGTGATGAAGCCGAACTGGCGCAGGCCGTCATCGCGGCCGGGCAGCGCATTGGGTTGGCAACCCGGTCCTTCCAGGTCCAAGCCGCCGGGTGTCCACAGCGCCAGTTGATTGCGGCCGAAGTCCCAACGGGTGTCCCAGCGCCCGGTCAGGTCGTTGCCGATCAAGCCGTCAATGGCCGGATCATCGCCCTTCGCCAGCGATGACAGGTCGACCTGCATGCCGCTGGCCTTCAATTGCCAACTGCCCAGCTGCCACGCTGTGCTGCGCATGCGCTGCAACCGCGCCGCCTTCGCGCTCGCGCCCTGGGCCTGCGACATTGCCGCTTCCGCATCCTGCAAACCATAGCGCCGCACTACGCGTGCATCGACCAGGGTTGCCCCGGCGGCACTGTCGACCACGAAGCGCAGCGGCTCTGAACGCCCGTCCAGCGAGACGGCCACTGCCGGATGACCGCCCTGCATCCACATCGGCAGGACGTGCTCGGCGGCATCGGAGGCGAGCGTCGGCAAGGGGATGGCGAACAGGGGCAGCAGGAACAGGCGCAAGGGGAGACTCCGCAGTGATCGTGGGCGACCATTGGCGCGCAGCGGCGTATCACCGCGATATCGGCGTTGATACCGTCCTGATACACAGGTGCGGGATACTGGGCGAATGAACACTCCCATCCGCGTCATCGTCGTCGATGACGATGCCAGCATTCGCGACGCCATCGCCGACCACCTGCTGCTGCACGGCTACCAGGTGCGTGTGGCGGCGGATGCAACAGCGCTGGACGTGTTGCTGCAGGTTGAACGTCCTGACCTGATCATCCTCGACTGGATGATGCCCGGTGAGGATGGCCTGTCGGTTTGCCGCCGGCTGCAGGCGCGGGCGATCCCGATCCTGATGCTGTCGGCGATGGGGGCCGCGCCGGATCGCGTGATCGGCCTGGAGATGGGCGCGGACGACTACCTGGCCAAGCCGTTTGACCCGCGCGAGCTGTTGGCGCGGGTACGCGCGCTGCTGCGCAGGCAGGACAAACTGCGCGCACAGGTGGCCAGCGAGCTGCGGTTTGATGGCTGGCGATTGCTGCCTGACCAGCGTCGCCTGTTCGCGCCGGATGGCGCCGAACTGGTGCTGAGTCGCGGCGAATTCTCCCTGCTGCTGGCACTGGCTGAACGTCCCGGGCGGGTGCTGGCGCGCGAACAGCTGCTGCAGTTGAGTCGCGGAGAAGCCAGCGACAGCGTGGACCGTGCCGTCGACCTTGCGATCAGCCGCCTGCGCCGCAAGCTCGGGCAGGCCGCGTCCGGCGCTGAAGCCCTTGTGCAGACACTGCGTGGCGAAGGGTACCGCTTCAACGCGGAGGTAGGGGTGTTGTGAGCAGCCGGTGGTCAACCACCCGCTGGATCGCGATGCTGGCCTTGGCCAGCCTGCTGCTGGCAACCCTGGTCAGCGTGGCGGTAGTGGGGTGGATGCCCCGGCCCGCGCCGCCACCGATGCGGCTGGACCATGCGATGCAGGTGCTGCGTGGGGAACAGGCGCCGGCGCCACTGGGATTGCATATGTCGACGCAGGACGCGCCACCCCGGGGCAGCGCCAGTAACTGGCTCACCCAGTTGGCGGCGCTGCAGATGGACCTGCCGGCCAGGAATGTACGCCTGGTGTGGACGGGGCAGGGCAGGGCGCCCGATGTGCAGGTCATCGAGGGTGGCGCGGTACTGGACGCCTCCGCTCGTGCTGGCGTGCTGAAATCGCAGGCCGCGTTGCTGACCGCCATGCAGTGGCCGCCGTTCGAACTGGGGATGCGGCAAGCCGATGGCCGATGGCGGGTGGTCGGCAGCGACCACAGTGACCTGGCGGCCTGGCGCCGCCAGGTGATGCTCGCCCTGCTGGGCGGTGCGATCCTGCTGGCCCCTCTGGCGGCGTGGGCGGCGATCCGGTTGGGGCGCCCGCTGCGACGCCTGGCTGAAGCCAGCGCACGGGTCGACCTGCAGGCCGAAACGCCATTGCCTGATGACGGTCCACGCGAAGTGCAGGTACTGGCCACAGCGATCAGCACCGGTCGCGAACGTCTGCGCGCCCAGGCACGGGACATGACGCATATGCTGGCGGCCGTGGCGCATGACCTGCGCACGCCCTTGACCGGCCTGCGCCTGCGCGCGGAGTTCGCTCCCGCGCCACAGGCCGCCAGGATGGTGGCAGACATCGAGCGCATGGATACGATGATCGAGCAGGTGCTCGACTACGCACGCGGTGAGCTGCAGCCGTTGCAGATGCGGATGCTGGATCTTTCAGCGCTGCTGGAGGACTGCGTGCAGGCGGCGCTGCTGCGCGGGGTCGACATTTCCCTTCAGGGCCCGGATACGTTGCCGTGGCATGGCGATGCGCTGCTGCTCCGGCGCGCGGTCGACAATCTCATCGACAACGCCGAGCGCTACGCGGGCGCCGTGGAGCTGTGGGTCGCCATGGCGGGGGATGGAGTGCAGCTGGACGTGATGGACCGCGGCCCTGGCATCGCCGAGATCGATCGCGCACGCCTGCTGCAACCGTTCCAGCGCAGCGAGGGCTCGCGTAGCCGCGCCACCGGGGGCGCCGGACTTGGACTGGCCGTGGCTGCCAACGTGGCGAAGCGCCACGCGGGCGAACTTCAGCTGTTGCACCGCGAGGGCGGGGGGCTGATCGCGCGGCTGCTGCTGGGACGCACTTCCTGAGTCAACTCAGATTTGCTTCCAATGGCCACTCTTCCATATGATTAGGTGCCTAATCAGCCAGTGAGGAAAGGATGATCGAAGCCAAGCATCAGGCGTTGCTGGAGGAAGCGCAGCGGCGCGGCCACGCCAACATCGCGCAGCTGCGCCTGTGCTTCCAGCTGCTCTCGTTGTCCTCGTCGATCGATCGCGACTGCGCTGCGCGGTTGGCACCGCACGGGCTCAGCGAGGGTCGCTTCATCGTGCTGTTCCTGCTGCACGGGGCCGGCGGCGCACTGGCGCCGCACGCGCTGGCCGAGCGCGCTGGCGTGACCCGGGCCACCATCAGCGGCCTGCTCGATGGCCTGCAGCGCGAAGGCCTGCTGCAGCGTCGCAGCGATGACGAGGATGGCCGTCGTCTGCAGATCGTGTTGACCGCACCGGGCAAGCGTTTGGCCGAGTCGCTGTTCGAGCAGCACACACAATGGATCAGCGGCCTGTTCAACGGCCTGGATGCTGATGAACGGCGGCAGCTGTCACAGCTGCTGCACAAGGTCTGGCAGCACACGGACACCGGGCGGGAAGCCGCCGCATGAGCACGCCCATTCCCGCGGAACGGCTGCGTGCACTCAACAGCGGTGGTGCCGCTGCCACGCATCTGGCCGAATGCCTGGCAGTGGATTTCGCCGCGCTGTTGCAGGGGGTGGCACCTGTGCTCGAGCCGGAAGCGCTGCAACGTATGCGCGACGCCTCCGGCAAGGGCATCACCCAGCGCATGGCGCTGGCGGCGCGGTTGCTGCACGAAGCCGGGCAGGGTGATCCCGCGCACTGGCAGGCACACGCATCAGACACCGTGCGTGGCTGGGCCTGCTACCTGATTGGCAGCGATGCCGGCGCGGCGCTGCCGGCCAAGCTGCAGGCGATGCGTCCGCTGGCTGACGACCCGCACTTCGGCGTGCGCGAATGGGCATGGCTGGCGCTGCGCAGCGACATCGTTGCCGCACCGTTGCAGGCGCTTGAGTACCTGCAGGTGTGGACGCAGGAAGCATCGCCTTACCTGCGCCGCTTCGCCTGCGAAGCGCTGCGCCCACGAGGCGTGTGGTCCACGCATATCGCGCTGTTCAAGCAGCATCCAGAACTCGCGTTGCCGATGCTGGAAGCAATGGCCAACGACCCGGAGCGCTACGTGCAGGACTCGGTCGGGAACTGGCTCAACGATGCCGGCAAGACTCAGCCGCAGTGGCTGCATGAGCTGTGCACGCGGTGGCAACAGCAGCACCCTGGCGATGCCAATGCCTACATCCGCAAACGCGCCATGCGCTCGTTGCGGTAGTGCCGGCCGCTGGCCGGCAACCTCATCAACCTCAAGGAAGGCCTTCCATGTCCTACACCCTCATCGAGCTCTACACCGCTCTGGCCGCCTTGTAACAGCGCCTCCGGAGGCGCATGGCACATGCGTCTGTCACCCGGACGCGGTAAACAGGACATTGCCCATGTCCATCCGCAGGGAAGTTGATCATGCAGAGCACGCTCCAGGTAACGCTGTACGGCCCGCAGGGCGATACGCCGGCACTGCAGCTGCCGCAGATGGAAGGGCCCTCGGTGGCCATCCCGGAAGCGGTACTGCGCCGGCTGGTGTCCGATCTCTACACCACCCGTTCCCTGCTCAATCCCGAGCAGCTGGACGAGGCCCGGCAGGAGCTGGACCGCGTGCTGGAGCGCTGGGCCGACATCCACGAAGGCCTGCTGCTGGACGTGGAAGTGCATGGCAGATGAGCGACCTTGCACGGCGGCCACCGCGTGGGCTGCGCGGTCAGGCGCATCACTGAACCGCGCGCCCAGTTGCGGATGAAACATTTTGCACTGCGCAAAAGCTGTGCTATCAATAGATCCCATGAACGCAGCCGCCACCCGCTTTTACTGGTATTACTTTCCGAAGCCACTGGCGGAGGAAGGACTGCGCTCACCCTGAAGAAAGCTTCAGACGCATTCCCGAAAGCCGCCAGCGAACCTGGCGGCTTTTTTCATGCCGCCACGCTGGGGACCCCCAACGTTCCGGAGATCTCCTGCAATGCCCCCGCACACCGACGACCTGCGTATCCGCACCATCGAACCGCTGACACCGCCTGCCCAGCTGCTGGCGATGCTGCCCTGTGACGATGAAGCCTCCGACACCGTCAGCGCCTCGCGCGCGGCCCTGCACCAGATCCTGCATGGCCGTGACGACCGCCTGGCAGTGGTGGTCGGCCCATGCTCGATCCACGACCCGAAGGCCGCCATCGAGTACGCCCAGCGCCTGAAGCCGCTGCGCGACGCGCTGGCTGGCGAGCTGGAAATCGTCATGCGCGTGTACTTCGAGAAGCCGCGCACCACGGTGGGCTGGAAGGGCCTGATCAACGACCCGGACCTGGATGGCAGCTTCAGGATCGACAAGGGCCTGCGCATCGCACGTGGCCTCCTGCGCGACATCAACAAGCTCGGCCTGCCGGCCGGTGTCGAGTTCCTCGACGTGATCTCGCCGCAGTACATCGCCGACCTGGTGGCATGGGGCGCGATCGGCGCACGCACCACCGAAAGCCAGGTGCATCGCGAGCTGGCTTCGGGGCTGTCGTGCCCCGTCGGTTTCAAGAACGGCACCGATGGCAACGTGAAGATCGCCGCCGACGCAGTGGGTGCGGCATCCAACCCGCATCATTTCCTGTCGGTCACCAAGCAGGGTGGCACTGCCATCGTGTCGACCACCGGCAACCCGGATTGCCATGTGATCCTGCGCGGTGGCAAGCAACCGAACTACGACGCTGGCAGCGTGGCTGAGGCCTGCCAGGTGCTGGCCAAGGCCAAGCTGCCGGCGCGCCTGATGATCGATGCCAGCCATGCCAACAGCCTGAAGAACCCCGAGAACCAGCCGAAGGTGATCGACGACATCGCCGTTCAGCTGGAAGACGGCGAGCAGCGCATCGTGGGCGTGATGATCGAGAGCCATCTGGTCGGTGGCCGCCAGGAACTGGTGGAAGGCCAGCCGCTGGTCTACGGGCAGAGCATCACCGATGGCTGCATCGACTGGGACACCACCGTGACGGTGCTGGAGCGACTGGCTGCGGCCGTGCGTGCCCGTCGTGAAGTGAAGGTGTCCGAAGCAGCGTGAATGAAGCCGCCTGATGGCGGCACGTGTGTGGATGGCGGCCAGCGCCTGCGGGGGTGCGGCCGCGATCAGGGCCGGCCGGAGTTGGAGACCGGCCCATCTGCACCGGCGATGCGCCTGGCGCTGCGCATGAGCGACAGCGCCAGGTACATCGCCGGGGTGGTGCAGGGCGCGAAGGGTAGCGCCGGGCCATGCCCGGCGAACACGCTATCGTTCAATGCACTTCGTCGTGGTACACGAACTTCGGCATTTCCCAGCGGTAGTGGATCGCCATCAGGCGCAGCGCGAAGCCGCCGCCGAGGCAGCACAGGATCGCGGTGGCGTCGGCCACGCCCCAGTGCAGCAGCAACAGATACGCCGCGCCGGTCAGCAGCGCGATGATCGCGTACAGCTCCTTCTGGAAGATCAGCGGCACCTCGTTGCAGAGGATGTCGCGCAGCACGCCGCCGAACGCGCCTGTCAGCATGCCGGCGATCAGCACGATCGGCATCGCATGGCCGGCTTCGCGCGCAATCGAGCAGCCGATCAGGGTGAAGGCGATCAGGCCCAGGCCATCGAGCACCAGGAAGGTGCGGCGGAAGTGGTGCATCCAGCGTGCCACCCAGGTGGCGATCAGCGCCGCGCATACGGTGAACCCCAGGTATTCGGGATGCTTCACCCAGCCCAGCGGATAGTGGCCGAGCAGGATGTCGCGCAGTGATCCACCACCGAGGGCAGTGACACAGGCGATCATGACCACTCCGAACAGGTCCATGCGGCGGTGGCCGGCAGACAGTGCACCGGTCATGGCTTCGGCGGAAATGGCAATCAGGTAGATGATGGACAGCAGCATGGAACAGGCTCCGGGCGCGGTGGGGCCGGCCATGCGCGACTACCGCCACTGCCTGCGCAATGACGGGATGACGATGACCGGTGCCGCTCCCGCTGTCCTTTTGCCTGAGAGTTCAGCGGCGTTGGCCACGTGCCCCTTCGGCGGGTCGTCCCGGGCGTGCCCGGTGACCTCTCTCCAGCTCGGCGAGTCGAATGCATGGTTGGTGGGATTCCAGCCCACCGGCCTGAGCGATCATGGGAGCCTGCGCCTTCGGCGGGCGCCAGCGCGGCGCCACTCTCCTGCATTCGGGCGCCAGTATATCCGCTGCAGTGCAGCACGGCATAATCCAGGCATGGTCCCGTCCCTCCGCCCGTGGTTCCTGTACCTGCTCGAATGCCGCGACGGCAGCTATTACGCCGGCATCAGCACCGACGTAGACGCGCGTTTCGCCGCCCACCAGGCCGGCAAGGGCGCGCGCTACACCCGGGCCCGGCCACCGCTGCGCGTGCTGGCCGTGCGCGAATACCCGGACCGGGCCGCCGCCTCACGCGCCGAGTGGCAACTCAAGCAGCAGCCCCGCGAACGCAAGCTGGCCTGGCTGCAGGCGCCGGATTCCGGCCTTCTGTAGAGCCGAGCCCACGCTCGGCTGCTGGACTCGGCGACAAGCATCAGCCGAGCATGGGCTCGGCTCTACAACATCGCCGGTAGATCCACGCCATGCGTGGATGGGGTGCACCCGGCCATGCCATGATCGCCCAGCCCTCAGCGCTGGAGACCCGGATGTCCACCGTTGCCCTGTTGTTCGCGCTTTCTGCAGCAGCCAGCCCCACTGCCGACGCCACCACGATCGCGGCCATCGAAGCCACCTGCCACGACTACGTCGATGGCCAGCTGGAGGCCGACCCGCAGCGCGTCGCCCGCTCCCTGCATCCGGACCTGGCCAAGCGCGCTGTGCTCGGCGATACACCCGACGAACGGCTGGGCCTGCGCCGGATGTCGAAGGAAGAGCTGGTCTCGCTGACGAAGCAGGGCGCGTTGAAGACCCCGAAGGATCAATGGGATCGTCGCTGCACGGTGCTGGACGTGACCGGCAACGCGGCCTCGGTGCGGCTGGAGACCCCGTGGTTCGTCGATTACTTCCACATGGGGCGCTTCGACCAGCGCTGGGTCATCGTCAACGCGTT
The DNA here is from genome assembly GCF_030910085.1 of Stenotrophomonas maltophilia group sp. RNC7. Lineage (NCBI taxonomy): Bacteria > Pseudomonadati > Pseudomonadota > Gammaproteobacteria > Lysobacterales > Lysobacteraceae > Stenotrophomonas > Stenotrophomonas maltophilia group sp. RNC7. Next base: position 74,090 of record NZ_JAVFVN010000740.1, read on the forward strand.
GTGGTACCCGAAACCGAAGGCGCCGTAGAGCCGAGCCCATGCTCGGCTTCTGCAATCCGCGCGAAGTGCAGCCGAGCATGGCTCGGCGCTACAGGAGCATGCGTGCGCTCCTAGCGCCTCGGCCGCCGGTCATCCTGGTCATCACCGAAGATGATGCGCGCACTGCGCTGGTAGCTCCAGTACGCGACCGCCCAGTTCAGCAGCACCACGATGCGGTTGCGGAAGCCGATCAGGAAGAACACGTGCGCGGCCAGCCAGAACCACCACGCCAGCACACCAGACAACTGCAGCCGGCCCAGGTGCACGATCGCGGCCATGCGGCCGATGGTGGCCAGGTTGCCGTAGTCGGCGTACTTGAACGGACCGGGCTCGGGCTTGCCGTGCAGCCGTGCGCGGATCACCTCGGCCACGTACTTGCCCATCTGCTTGGCGGCCGGTGCCACACCGGGAACCGGCTTGCCGTCGGCCTGGCTCAATGCGGCCAGGTCGCCGGCCACGAACAGCTCCGGGTGATCGGGCAGGGTCAGGTCCGGTTGCACCGGCACGCGTCCGGCGCGGTCCAGTGGCACGTCCAGCGTGCGCGCCAGCGGTGAAGCGGCCACGCCGGCGGCCCAGACCACGGTGCGCGCCGGTATGAACTGTTCGCCGAGCTTGAAGCCCTGGCTGTCGATGTCGCTCACCGGGGTTCCGGTCAGCACTTCCACGCCCAGTTTTTCAAGTTGGCGGCGCGCCTTCAGCGAAAGCACATCCGGGAACGAGGACAGCACGCGCGGCCCAGCCTCGACCAGCCGCACCCTGGCGCTGGCCGGGTCGATGTGGCGGAATTCGTTGCGCAGCGTGTGGCGCGCGATCTCGGCCAGGGTGCCGGCCAGTTCGACGCCGGTGGGACCACCACCGACGATGGCGAAACTCAGCCACGCCGCCTTCTTCGCCGGGTCCGGTTCGGCCTCGGCGCGTTCGAACGCCAGCAGCAGCTTGCGGCGCAGCGCGATGGCATCGTCCAGCGTTTTCAGGCCGGGCGCATCATGGGCCCACTGATCGTTGCCGAAGTAGGCGTGGGTGGCGCCGGTGGCCAGCAGCAGGCTGTCGTAGTCCAGCGTGCTGCCATCGGCCATGCGGATCTGCCGCGCCTGCTTGTCGATGGCCACCACTTCGCCGAGGCGGACTTCCACATTGCGCTGGTGGCCGAGGATGTGGCGCAGCGGTGCGGCGATATCCGGCGCGGACAGGCCGGCGGTGGCCACCTGGTACAGCAGCGGCTGGAACAGGTGATGGTTGCGGCGATCGACCAGGGTGATGCGTATGCGCTCGCGGGCCAGGGCACGGGTGGCCCAGAGACCGGCAAAACCGCCGCCGACAACGACCAGGTGGGGAACGCGTTCGCGACTCATCGACTCACTCCAGTGGGGCATCGGGGGAAGCGCCTGGCATCTTCGCACGGCGGCCGCCTGTCACGTCAGCGCCTGCCCGGATCGGCGATACTCGGGTTCAGGCAACGGCCCGTGAGGAGCCCATGAGCGAACCGGAAAAGCGCATCGCCCTGTTGATCGACGCCGACAATGCGCCGGCCTCGAAGATCGACGAGGTCCTGGCGGAAGTCGCCCGCTACGGCGTGGCCAACGTGCGCCGTGCCTACGGCAACTGGAAGAGCCCGCGATTGAAGGGGTGGGAAGCGGTGCTGCATGAGTATGCGATCCGCCCGATCCAGCAGTTCGCCTACAGCAAGGGCAAGAACGCTTCGGACATGGCGATGGTGATCGATGCCATGGACCTGCTGTACGCGCGCAACCTTGATGGCTTCGCCATCGTCTCCAGCGATGCGGACTTCACCCCGATGGTGATGCGCCTGCTGACCGATGGCGTGAAGGTATATGGCTTCGGCGAGAAGAAGACGCCCGAGCCATTCGTCAATGCGTGCTCGAAGTTCACCTACCTGGAGGCACTGGGCCAGACCCATGCCAGCGTGCCGGATGCCGAACAGGCGTCCAGCGAGCAGGCCTCGAACGAGCCGGTGGCCAACGACGATGCGCGTCCGCGCAAGAGCGGTGCGGAAATGCGCAGTGACACCCGGCTGGTGAAGATGCTGCGCCGTGCGGTGTCCGCGGCCGAGGGTGAGGATGGCTGGTCGCACCTCGGCCCGGTCGGCAGCCAGATCGGCAACCAGGCCTCGTTCGATCCGCGCAACTATGGCTACGGCAAGCTCAGCGACCTGCTGGCGGCGATCGGCCTGTTCGAACTGAAGAAGGATGGCAAGTCGTCCTACGTGCGCGCGCTGCCAAAAAAGAACCGGTAGTGCCGGCCGCTGGCCGGCAGCGCGCAGGCGCCCGATCCCGCATCCGGCACGCACACACCCGTAACGATCAGGCGTATCGTTGCCGCTCGCAACTCCAGCAAAGGAAACCTGCATGTTGAAGATCTGGGGCCGCCGCAATTCCAGCAACGTCCGCAAGGTGCTGTGGTGTGCCGAGGAAATCGGCCTGCCGTACGAATCCATCGAGGTCGGCGGCAGCCACGGCGGCACGCAGACGCCGGAGTACCAGGCGATGAATCCCAACGGCCTGGTGCCGGTGATCGAAGACCACGGCCTGCCGCTGTGGGAATCGAACGCCATCGTGCGCTACCTGAGCGCGCGCTATGCGCTGGGCACGCTGTACGCCGCAGACCCGATGGAGCGCGCCCAGGCCGAGAAGTGGATGGACTGGAGCACTTCGCGGATGGCGCCGCTGTACAGCGACCTGGTCTGGGGCATCATGCGCACCGCGCCGGCCGACCGCGATGAAGCGCGGATCAATGCCGCCATCGTGCGCGCCGGTGACTACCTGGCGATGGCCGACGCCATCCTGGCCAGGCAGCCGTGGCTGTCGGGCGAGACGTTCGCGATGGGCGACATCCCGCTGGGCTCGCTGGTCTATGCCTGGTTCGAACTGCCGATCCAGCGACCGGAGCTTCCGCACCTGGCGGATTGGTATGCGCGCCTGCGCGAGCGACCGGCCTACCAGCGCGGCGTGATGTCGCCGCTGACGTAAGCACTGCCCGGTACTGAAACGCAGCCGAGCATGGCTCGGCTCTACGGTAGTGCCGAGCCATGCTCGGCAGTGCTCTACGGGATCAATACAGGTCCGTTGGATCCACATCCAGCGACCAGCGCACCTTGCGTGCTTCCGGCAGCGCATAAAGCTGCGGCACCAGCTGCGCGAGCACGCCATGCAAGGGTGGCCGCTGCGGCGCCGACAGCAGCAGCTGTGTGCGCTGGTAGCCCGCGCGCCGCGGCATCGGCGCCGGCATCGGGCCGTACGCCTCCACCACGTTCTGCTCGCCCAGCAACTGCCGCGCAGCCAGCAGGAACGCATTGGCATGCTCCACCTGCTGCGCTTCAGCACGCATCAACGCCAGGTGCGCGAATGGCGGGAATCCTGCGGCTTGCCGCTGGTTCAACTCGGCCTGCGCGAACGGGTGGTAGCCACCGCTCACCAGGGTTTCCAGCAGCGGGTGACCCGGGTGATGGGTCTGCAGCCAGACCTCGCCGGGGTCACGTGCGCGCCCGGCGCGACCGGCCACCTGGATCAGCTGCTGCGCCAGCTTCTCGCTGGCGCGGAAGTCGGAGGAGAACAGGCCTTCGTCGATGCCCACCACCACCACCAGGGTCAGCTTCGGCAGGTCATGGCCCTTGGCCAGGATCTGCGTGCCGACCAGGATGCCGGGCTGGTCGCCCAGTTTCGCCAGCTGCTGTTCCAGCGCATCGCGGCGTGAGGTGGTGCCACGGTCGATGCGCACCACCGGGAAATCGGCGAAGGCGGCGGTGAGGTGTTCTTCCAGGCGTTCGGTGCCGATGCCCTGCGGCTGCAGCGCCAGGCTGCCGCAGGCCGGGCATGCCAACGGCGCCGGTTGGCGCGCGCCACAGTGGTGGCACTGCAGGCGTCGGCCGCCGCCATGCACGGTCATCGGCGCATCGCAGCGCTGGCACGGCGCGGTCCAGCCGCAGTCGTGGCACAGCAGCACCGGTGCGTAGCCCCGGCGGTTCTTGAACACCAGCACCTGCTGGCCACGCTGCAGGTGTTCGCCGATGCCGGCCAGCACATCGGCCGAGAGGCCATCGTGCAGCGGCCGCTTGCGTACATCGAGGATGCGCACGCGCGGTGGCCGTGCATCGCCGGCGCGCTGCTTCAGGCGCAGGTGCGTGTAGCGCCCTGCGTAGGCGTTGTGCAGCGTTTCCAGCGAAGGGGTGGCGCTGCCGAGCAGTACCGGAATGCCCAGTGCCTTGGCCCGGACCAGGGCAAAATCGCGCGCGTGGTAACGGATGCCGTCCTGTTGCTTGTAGCTGCCGTCGTGTTCCTCGTCGACGATCAGCAGGCCAGCCTGCGGCAATGGCGTGAACACCGCCGAGCGGGTGCCGACGATGACCCGTGCTTCGCCACGTGAGGCGGCCGCCCAGACGCGCGCGCGCTCGTTGTCGTTCAACCCCGAATGCAAGGCGTGCACGGCGATGCCGAGGCGGCCGCGGAAACGTGCCAGGGTCTGCGGGGTCAGGCCGATTTCCGGCACCAGCACCAGCGCCTGCCTGCCCTGCGCCAGGCAATGGATGATCGCCTGCAGGTAGACCTCGGTCTTGCCGCTGCCGGTCACGCCGTCCAGCAGGAACGGCTGGAAGCCGTCGGCAGCGTTGATCGCAGCCACCGCCCCGGCCTGGTCCGGGTTGAGCGTGGGGCCGGGCAGCGGCTGCGCATGCTGCGGTGCCACCGTCATCGCCACGCGCTCGGCCAGCGCGCGCTTGGCCAGGCTGCGTGCAGCGGTGCGCCAGTCGGCCATGCGTTCGCCGAGCACGTCCTCATCCACGATCGCTCCGGCCAGCAGCTCGGCCAGCTGCCGCGGACGGCTGCCGGCGCGCAGCTTTTCGCGCTGGGCGTGGCCTTCGGTGGTCAGCTGCCAACCCCAGTGGTGGGTGTCGGGCAGGGCCTCGCCATGGCGCAGCGGTCCGGGCAGGGCGGTGCTCAGCACCTCACCCAGTGGCGCATGGGTGTAGCGCGCCAGCCACTGCAGGCTCTGCCAGAGTTCGCCCTGCAGCAGCGGCTGCCGGTCGCACCAGGCCAGCGCCTGGCGCAGTCCCTGGCCGTCGTCGGTCTGGCCGTGGCCTGCCACCACGCCGACCAGCTCGCGGTTGCCGAACGGCACCTTCAGGCGGCAGCCGACCGCGGCCGTGGGGCCATCGCCCTCCGGCGACAGGTAGTCGAACAGGCGGGGCAGGGGGACGGGCAGGGCGACCTGCAGGGTCGGAATGGGCGAAAGCATCGGGCCAGTGTAACGGGCCATGCGCGCGCGAATGGCAGGGGGCAGAGGTGCCCGGGCACGACCGTTGAATCATAAATGTCACCTAAATATCGGTGTCCATTGGAGATTCAGTCTTATCCACATGTTCTGTGGATAACGTTGTGCGTTACCGGTCGACGGCAACCCAGGAGGCCGATGGCGACGAGCTCACGCTTGGGTTGGTCAAAAAATCGCCACACTTAAAAGGCATTCAAAATCAACAACTTGAGTGTGAAACATTGCTGAAACAGAGTGAATTCAGCTGCATGCCGCAGTTTCCCGCGCGGGGAGCGTGGTGCTGTGCACAACCTGCAGCACGAAGTGCCTGTGGGCGCAAGTCCTACGGGTGCCGATGGGCTGCCGCTATCATGCCGGCAGACCTTTGGAGTGACCGATGACGGCTGTGCCCGCCCCTGTTTCCTCGACCGCGGCCGGCGCGCTGTCGGCGTTCCTGCGTGGCGTCGAGCGCCGCGCCCTGGTGGTGGCTGAACTGCAGTGCGGCGATGCCGCGCGTGCCGAGCAGACCCTGGTGGCGGTGATGCGCGCGTTTGCGGCGGTCGCCAGCGACCTGCCGATGGCGCAATGGCCGACCCGCTTCTGGACCCTGCTGGGCCAGCGCCAGGCGCTGCGCGAGCCGGCGGGCGGGCAGTGGGCGCCGTCGTTGGCCGCATTGGGCGCGATGCCGCCACTTCCACGACTGGCGCTGCTGCTGCGGGTGGGCGGCAGCCTCGACGAGGGCATTGCCATGCGCGTGCTCGACCAGGACGAGGCCGGCTACCAGCACCTGCTGGCCGATGCCTGCCCGCGTGATGCCCAGGGCCGGCCCGATGCCGCGGCCTGGCGCCAGTTGGCCGAGCAGGTACAGGCCCGTGTCCGTGACCTGCCGGCCGCGCGCCTGCAGCAACTGCAGCAGCCGGCCGCACCCACCACCCACAATGAAGCACCGGCCTCCAGCTGGCGCGCACCGCAGCGCGACGAGCGTGCGGCCGCCAACGCCAAGCGCCGCCGCGCGAATGCCAGGCCGCGCTGGCGCGGTCCGCTGATCCTGCTGGTGACCGTGGCGGTACTGCTGGCCGCGGCGCTGGGTTGGCGCCACCTGCAGGGACATTCGTTCGGCAGCGATGCACCCTTGCCGGAGGGCGTGGTGGCCGAAGCCGGTCCGGTGACCGTGGAAGCCCTGCCACCGAGCAGGGTCGACGCCGCACCGCACGCGGGCCAGGCGCAAGCCAATGATGACGCAGCGATGCTGGCAGACCGCGACTACCCGCTGGTCGCCGATGCCGACCTGTACGCGTGGACTGCCGCGGGCGGCCCGCTGCCGGTGGATGAATCGCAAGCCAAGCCGAGCCGGCCGGAGCCGGCCAGTGCCACGCTGGAAACTGCTGCCGCCGATGAATAAGTCCGTGCTCGCCAGCCTGCTGCTGGCCCTGCCGCTGTCGCTGTCGCTGTCCGCCGCACCGCAGCCGTTGAGCGTGCCGTTGCCGCCACCAGTTCCGGGCAGTTCGCCGGCCACGCCGGCGTCGGCTGCTGCAACAGCACCTGCCGAATTCGCTCAGCTGGATACGCAGCAGCAGCGACAGCGCCGTGCCGACTACGCCGCCTGGCGCGCATTGCCGGAAGCAGAGCGCGAGCGCATCCGTCAGGCGGCTGCGCGCTTCAATTCGCTGCCGGCCGATCAACAGCAGCGCATGCGGCAGCAATTCCAGGCGCAGGATCAGGCGTTCCGCGCCGGATGGCGGCTGGGCCCGCAGCTGGGCCTTGAATTCCCCAAGCTGCACGGACTGTTCGGATTCGTGCCACCGGAGCAACGCGAGACCGCGCTGGCCGTGCTGCGCCAACTCAACCCGGCGCAGCTGGCCCAGCTGGCCCTGGTCGCGCAGCGCACGCCGCCGCAGGAACGCGACACGGTACGCAGCGCCTTCCTCGCCGTGCCCGCCGCCGAGCGCGACAGCTGGCTGAAGCGCCAGGCCGGCCAGTAGAAAAGGGGACGGAGGGGATTAAGTCGCATCCGGCACTGACGGGCCTGAAACGACTTAATCCCCTCCGCCCCCTTTTTTGTGTGGGGCGGCTGAAACCCAGCATTCACGCCATGTCATGGGAATGCAGGCGCCGCCCGCGTAAGATGAGCGCCCGCAACCCGGTGCCTGTGCCCTTCGCGCGCAACCGCAGTTCGCGTCAAGCACCTTATGTCTACTGCAACCTCCACGCCGTGCTTCAGCAAGGAAGTCGGCGCCACCGGTCTGCTCGCCCTGCCGCTCGTGCTGGGCCATGTGTCCACCGGTCTGATCTCCTTCGTCGACAACGTGATTGCCGGCCACCACGCTACGGCGACCCTTGCCGCAGTCACCATCGGTACGGCGCTGTTGTGGCTGCCGATGCTGATTCCGATCGGCACCCTGATCTCGCTCACCGCTTCGGTGTCGCAGCTGCACGGCGCCGGCCGCGAGCGCGAGATCGGCCCGCTGTTCCGCCAGGCACTGTGGCTGGCGCTAGGGCTGGGGCTGATCATGTTCACCTTCCTCACCGTGGTGCCGCCGCTGCTGCCGGCCTTCGGCATCGCGCCGGACATCGTGCCGGGGGCGACCGCGTTCCTGCATGCGGTGCGCTGGGGTGGCCCGGCGCTGACCCTGTACTTCTGCATGCGCTATCTCAGCGAGGGCATGCACTGGACGCTGCCGACCATGCTGCTCGGCTTCGGTGGCCTGCTGGTGCTGGCACCGATGGGCTACGTGCTGGCCAATGGCAAGCTCGGCTTCCCGGAGTTGGGGGCCGAGGGCCTGGGCATCGCTTCGGCGGTGATGATGTGGCTGCAGGCGACCGCATTCGCCCTGTATCTGTGGCGGACCAAGCGCTTCGCCCATCTGCAGCTGTTCTCGCACTTCGAGGGACCGCGCTGGAAGGCGATCTGGGAGCTGCTGCGTACCGGCCTGCCGATCGGCATCACCGTGTTGATGGAAGGTGGCCTGTTCATCGTCACCGCCTTGCTGATCGGCCGCCTGGGCGCCAATGAAGCGGCGGCACACCAGATCGCGATCAACGTCGCGCAGCTGTGCTTCATGATCCCGATGGGCGTGGCCGAGGCCACCACCGTGCGCGTCGGCCATGCGGTCGGCCGTGGTGACGGCTTCGGCGTGCGGCGTGCGGCCTGGGCCGGCTACGCGATCATCATGGGCACGCAGACGTTGTCAGCGGCGGTGCTGCTGTTCGGCCACGATGCCATCGTCGGTGTGTACACCAACGACCTGGCAGTGGCCGGCCTGGCCTCGACCCTGCTGCTGTACGCGGCCACCTTCCAGTTCCCGGACGGCATCCAGGTGCTGTCGGCGGGCGCGCTGCGCGGCCTCAAGGACACCCGCGTGCCGATGTTCATCGCCATGTTCGCGTACTGGGGCCTGGGCATGCCGCTCGGCGCCGGGCTCGGCCTGGGGCTGGGCATGGGCCCGCAGGGCATGTGGATCGGCCTGATCGTCGGCCTGACCGCCGCTGCCATCCTGATGGGCTGGCGCCTGCGCCGCAGCAGCCAGCGCATCGGGCAGTCCGCGCTGTCCTGATCTTCCTGCCCGCCATGCCGACCCATGGCGGGCGATCCCCTGACTTGTGTCCGATGCCGCATCACGCGGCACCGGCTATGCTGGTACCACGGCAAGAAGCCATCCGGAGCGTTCCATGAATCAACCCGTGCCCCCGCTGCCCCCGGCGCGTCGCAACCCCGTCGCCAGTTTCTTCATCGGGCTGTGGGACGTCATGAACTTCACCCGCCGGTTGATCCTCAACCTGGTGTTCTTCGGCCTGCTGTTCCTGCTGCTGGTGATGTTCGTCATCGCCGCCGGCATGGGCGCCGGTGCCAGCAAGTCGCTGCAGGACCGCACCACCCTGGTGATCGCGCCGGAGGGCCGCCTGGTCGAGCAGTTCAGTGCCGATCCGGTCAGCCGCGCACTGGCCAAGGCAGTGGGTGACAACGGTGCCGAAGAGATCCAGCTGCGCGATCTGCTGCGGGTGATCGAGTCGGCCAAGGACGACAAGAAGATCGAGCGCGTGGTGCTGGAGCTGGACAAGCTGCAGCCGTCCGGCTTCGCTTCGCTGCGCGAAGTGGCCGCCGCGCTGCAGGATCTGCGTGCCTCCGGCAAGCAGCTGGTGGCCTACAGCGAGAGCATGGGCCAGTCGCAGTACCTGCTGGCCGCGCAGGCCGACGAGGTCTACCTGGACCCGATGGGTTCGGTCGTGCTCGAAGGCCTCGGCCGCTACCGCCAGTACTTCCGCACCGGCCTGCAGGACAAGCTGGGCGTGGACGTGCACCTGTTCAAGGTGGGCGAGTACAAGTCCGCGGCCGAACCGTACGTGCTCGACGCCGCGTCGCCGGCCTCCAAGGAAGCCGACCTGTTCTGGATGAACGATGTGTGGCAGCGCTATCTGGGCGACATCGCCAAGGCGCGCCGCCTGGATCCGGCGCAGCTGGCTGCCGGCATCGACACGCTGCCGGAAGGCATTGCCGCCGCCGGTGGCGACCTGGCCAAGTTCGCGCTGCAGCAGAAGCTGGTGACCGCGCTGAAGACCCGCGAGGAGTTCGAGGATCTGATGATCGAGCGCGGCGTGGCCGACGAAGACGCCGACGGTGGTTTCCGCAACGTCGACTTCGGGCGTTACCTGGCCCTGCTCGACGCGCGCCGCAACCCGGTGGACTCGCGTCCGCAGGTGGCCGTGGTGGTGGCTGCCGGCGAGATCAGCGGTGGCGACCTGCCGGCCGGCCGCATCGGCGGAGAGTCGACCTCAGCGCTGTTGCGCGCCGCGCGCGACGACGACAACGTGAAGGCCGTGGTGCTGCGCGTCGATTCGCCGGGCGGTGAGGTGTTCGCCTCCGAGCAGATCCGCCGTGAAGTGGTGGCGCTGCAGGCCGCCGGCAAGCCGGTGGTGGTGTCGATGGGCGACCTGGCTGCCTCCGGCGGCTACTGGATCAGCATGAATGCCGATCGCATCTACGCCGATCCGTCGACCATCACCGGTTCGATCGGCATCTTCGGCATGGTGCCGAACTTCAGCCGCGCGCTGGACAAGATCGGCGTGCACACCGATGGTGTCGGCACCACCCGTTTCGCCGGTGCATTCGATGTCACCCGCCCGATGGATCCGGCCGTGGGCCAGGTCATCCAGTCGGTGATCAACAAGGGCTACGCCGACTTCACCGGCCGCGTCGCCGACGCCCGCAAGAAGCCGGTCGAGGCGGTGGACGAGGTGGCTCGCGGCCGCGTGTGGAGCGGTGCGCAGGCCAAGGAACGGGGCCTGGTCGATGCCTTCGGTGGCCTGAAGGATGCCGTGGCCGACGCTGCCAGCCGTGCCAAGCTGGGCAAGGCCGACGCTTATCGCGTGCGCTACATCGAGAAGGCGGCCACGCCGTTCGCACAGTTCGTCAGCGGTTTCGCCGGCAGCCGCGCCGGTGCCTGGATGCTGTCCGATTCGGGCATGGCACGGATGATGCTGGCACGCACGATGCCGGAAGTGGATACGCAGCTGCGCTTTGTCGAGAACGCGGCCCGCGAGAAGGGCAATGGCGCACCGGTGAAGGCGCTTGCTTACTGCTTCTGCGGGTTCTGACGGAAGCCATCCACGCAGGGCGTGGAACTACTGGACAGCGAAACGCCCGGCCTTGGCCGGGCGTTCTCGTTCATGGGGTCGGATCCCTTGGCTTCGCAAAGGGCTCTGACCCCATAGGCCACTCGTCATTGCGCCGCGTCGACCTCGGCCTTGCGCTCGCGAGCGGCGGCTTCATCCACGGCCTTCTGCGCGCCCTTGGCGCGGTCCAGTGGCTCCTGCATCGCACGCGACATCGCCTTGGGTACCGGTGGCTTCTCCGGGTTCGGCGTCGGCGGACGCTGGCAGGCCACCAGCAGCACGATGGCCAGCAGGGACAACGACAGGATCAGGATGCGCATGGCGGTACTCCGCGGTGGGCGTTCGCGCAGTGTCGCATCTCCGGCAACGCCCTGCCGTGAGCGCGTATCCTTGCGGCATCGAAACACAGCGGGCGCGGCCCCGGAGGACACATGACCCAGCAACGGTGGCGCCTGGACGGCCAGACTGCCCTGATTACGGGCGCCAGCGCCGGCATCGGCCTGGCCATCGCGCACGAACTGGCCGGCCTCGGCGCCGACCTGATGATCGTGGGCCGTGACATCGATATGCTGGAGACGACGCGCGACGAACTGCTGGACGTCTATCCGCAGCACCAGGTGCATGCCCTGGCTGCCGATGTCTCCGATGACGAGGACCGCCGGCAGATCCTGGACTGGGTGGAGGACCACAGCGATGGCCTGCACATCCTGGTCAACAACGCCGGTGGCAACGTCACCAAGGCGGCCACGGAGTATTCCGAGGACGAATGGCGCAAGATCTTCGAGACCAACCTGTTCTCGGCCTTCGAGCTGTCGCGCTACGCGCATCCGCTGTTGGCGCGGCATGCGTCGTCGTCCATCGTCAACGTCGGCAGCGTATCCGGCCTGACCCACGTACGCAGTGGCGTGGTCTATGGCATGACCAAGGCCGCGATGCACCAGATGACCCGCAACCTGGCCGTCGAGTGGGCGGAGGATGGCATCCGGGTCAACGCGGTGGCGCCCTGGTACATCCGCACGCGGCGCACGTCCGGTCCGTTGTCGGACCCGGACTACTACGAGGAAGTGATCAACCGCACGCCGATGCGTCGTATCGGCGAGCCGGAGGAAGTGGCTGCCGCGGTAGGCTTCCTGTGCCTGCCGGCGGCCAGCTATGTCACCGGCGAGTGCATCGCAGTGGATGGTGGTTTCCTGCGCTACGGGTTCTGATCTTCCGAGGGGTAGCGCCGGCCAGCGGCCGGCACTGCCGGCATGTCAGTCACCCCGGTACCGGGCAGTTGCTGGCCTCCAGCACGCCCTGCAACCGTTCGCGTTCCCCCCGGGCCTTGTCGCGGTTCTCCGGCGAGGCGAACCGCTCGCGGCCACGTGCGTCGCGGAAGCGTTGCTGCCAGCTGCTGCAGCGCTGCGCGTCCGGCAGTTCCTCGCAGCGGTCGCGCACCACTTCGCAGCCTGCAGCGTTGACCGGTGTGGCGCCGCCCAGGCCCTGCACGGTCATCAGTTCGCAGCGGCCGGGGGCAGCCTCGTATTCGTGCAGGTAGCCACCGCCCTGGCTGTCGGTGCACTGGAAGATGGGCGGCAGCGGCGGCTTCGGCGGCGCATTGCTGTCCGGCGCGGCATCGGCCTGGCGTGGCAGCGATGCACTGTCGAGTATCAGATCGCCGCCTTCGCGTTCGACCATGCCGGCTTCCATGATCGTGCGTCCTTCGCCGGGGCGGCGGGGGCTGGGCGCGGAAGCCGGCGGCATACCCGCCGCCGCCGGTGCGGGTGGCGACGGCACAGGGGCCGGCGTGGGCGACGCACTGGCAGCGGCCGGAATCCGCACCACCTGCTGCTTGCTGCCGGCAGGGCAGGGCGTACGTTGCAGGGTGGGCACATCGCTGTTGCTGGAGGTGCAGCGGTAGATCACCCCGTCGTCGGCCACTGCGTTGCCGGCGAACAGGCCCAGGGCCAGCCAGATCAGGTTCTTCATGCGCACAGCGTACATGCCACGGCAGGTGCTGCGCTCAGCGTTCGCAGTCGCGCGACAGGCGCGCGTCGATGCCACGCTGTTCGTTGCTGATGGCGGTGCGTTCACTCTGCAGCGCGCTGTTGTAGCGGCGGTCCAGTTCCCAGCGGCGGTCGCGCAGGCGCGCGCAGACTTCCTGTGGCGGCAGCGCATGGCAGCTGTCGCGGACCAGCACGCTGCCGGCCGGAACCTGTACACCGACACCTACCGCTGGCGGCCGGTAGCCGGTTCCTTCACCGATGGGGGTGCCGACCGGCGTGCCGAAGGCCGGGCGTGGGCCGGGATGGACCGGGCCGTGGTGCCCGTGCGGGAGCCAGACGCTGGTCCACAACGGCACCCAGCGCGGATTGCCCTCGTTGTTGTCGCTGGTGTAGCGGCGACCGTCGTCGCTTACGCACTCGTACAACGGTTGTGGTGGCTGGAGGTAGACGTGGCGGACCTCACGATCACGCATCACCGGAACCTCGTCCGGCCGGGCGGGTGCCGCGTCGCTGCGCACCACCCGGGGGGCCGGGTCGCGCGGGCGCTGCAGGTCACGCACTTCCTGCCGGCCACTGCTGCATGGCTTGTCCTGCAGGGCCACGGCGCCGTTGCTGGCGACACAGCGGTACACGCGCACGTCCTCGGCGGCGGGTGCGGTCCATGGCAGCAACAGGCACAGGCCCAGGGCGGTGCGCAGCAGGTTCATGGCGGCAGGGTGCGTGATTGTCCGCGGCAGTGCAATCGTCGGTTCAGGAGCGCAGTACGTTGCCGCTGAGCGCGTCGCGGATCGGGGTTGGCTGGGCCAGGCCGCCGGTCTCGCCGTCGAGGAGGCCATCGAGCAGGCGCAGCAGGCGCGGATCGAGCTCGGCACGGCTGCGGGCCGGTGGTTCACCGGCCAGGTTGGCGCTGGTGGAGACCAGCGGGCCACCCCAGGCGCGGCACAGGGCGGCGACCAGCGGGTGGGCGCTGATGCGCACCGCGATACCGCTGTGTTCGCCGGTGACCCAGGGCTGCGCGTGCGGACCGGCCGGCAGGATCCAGGTGTTGGCGCCCGGCCAGCTGGCCAGCACCGCGCGCTGGCGGGCGTCGGGCAATGCCTGCAGGCGGACCCAGCCCTCCAGCTGCGACAGTTCGGCGGCGACCAGGATCATGCCCTTTTCGATCGGGCGCTGCTTCAGCCGCAGCACCGCGTGCACCGCGGCTTCATGTGACGGATCGCAGCCCAGGCCCCAGACCGCTTCTGTGGGATAGGCGATCACGCCACCGGCGCGGAGCGTGGCGACAGCAGAGTTCAGGGTGAGTTCTTTCATGACGGCGACCGGCCCGGCGTGGGCCTCCATTATCCCTCCGCTGCGTGCAGAAGGGGTGGTCGGCGCGGACGGTAGGTGCGGACCGTTGGTCCGCACACCTTGCCACCTCATCCACGCACGGTGTGGATCTACTTCTTTGCGGCGGTCTTCTTGACGGCCTTCTTCGCCGGTGCCTTCTTTGCGGCAGCTTTCTTCACCGCCTTCTTGGCCGGCGCTTTCCTGGCCGCTGCCTTCTTCGGCGCTGCTTCCTTCTTCACTGCAGCCTTCTTGGCCGGCGCCTTCTTCGCGGCGGCTTTCTTGGCGCCGAAGCCCTTGCGCACCGGCTTGCCGGTTTCTTCCATCAGCTGTTGCACTTCGGCCAGGGTCAGCGAGGCCGGCTCGCGATCCTTGGGGATCTTGCCGTTCATCTTTCCATCGCTGATGTACGGGCCGAAGCGGCCGTTCAGCACCTGGATGTCGCTGCCCTCGAACTCCTTGATGATCCGGTTGCGCGCGATCTCTTCCTTCTCTTCGATCAGGAATACGGCGCGGGCCAGGTCGATGGTGTACGGGTCATCTTCCTTCTTCAGCGAGGCGTAGGTGCTGCCGCGCTTGGCGAACGGGCCGAAGCGGCCGATGCCGACGCTGACCGGCTCACCATTGTCCTCGCCCAGCGCGCGCGGCATCAGGAACAGTTCCAGCGCGTCTTCCAACGAGATGGTGTGCATCGACTGGCCGGGGCGCAACGAGGCGAACTTCGGCTTTTCCTCGGCGTCCTCGGCAGTGCTGCCGATGGCAGCATACGGCCCGAAACGACCCAGCCGCACGCTGACCGGCTTGCCGGTCTTGGGGTCGGTGCCGAGCTCGCGCGCGCCACTGGCCTCGGCGCGGTCGACCGATTCCTTCTTGTCTTCGACCAGTTCCTTGAACGGCTCCCAGAAACGGGCCATCAGCGGAATCCATTCTTCCTCACCGCGCGAGACGGCATCGAGCTCGTCCTCAAGCCTGGCGGTGAAGTCGTAATCCACGTACTGGGTGAAGTGGCTGGACAGGAACTTGGACACCGCGCGGCCCACGTCGGACGGGCGGAAGCTGCGGCCTTCCATTTCCACATACTTGCGGAACAGCAGGGTCTGGATGATCGAGGCGTAGGTCGAAGGACGGCCGATGCCGTACTCTTCCAGCGCCTTCACCAGCGCCGCTTCGGTGTAGCGCGGCGGTGGCTGGGTGAAATGCTGTTCGGCCAGGATGCGTTCCAGCGGGATGCGGTCGCCCGGCTTCATCGCGGGCAGCTTGCGGCCCTCATCTTCGTCCTCGGCGCTCTTGTTGTCCTTGCCTTCCTCGTACACGGCCAGGAAGCCGGGCACGACCACGGTGGTGCCGCTGGCGCGGAACACGTGTTCGCTGCCGGCCGACAGGTCGACGCTGACGGTGTTGAGCGTGGCCGGGATCATCTGGCAGGCCACCGCACGCTTCCAGATCAGCTCGTACAGGCGCCGCTCGTCGTCGGTCAGGAAGCGGGCGACCTGCGACGGCGTGCGCAGGGCCGAGGTCGGGCGCACCGCTTCGTGCGCTTCCTGGGCGTTCTTCGACTTGGTCTGGTAGGTGTTGGGCTGGTCCGGCAGCGAGGCGATGCCGTAGTCGCGGGCGATCACGTCGCGGATTTCCGCCAGCGCGTCCTGCGACAGGTTCACCGAGTCGGTACGCATGTACGAAATCAGGCCGACGGTGCCTTCGTCGCCGATGGCCACGCCCTCATACAGCTTCTGCGCCACCTGCATGGTCTTGCGGGTGGTGAAGCCGAGCTTGCGCGAGGCTTCCTGCTGCAGGGTGGAGGTGGTGAACGGCGGCGCCGGGCGGCGCTTGCGCTCCTTGCTGGCCACGTCGGTGACGTGCAGCGAACCCTGCGCGGCCTGCTGGATGCGCATGCGCGCCGCTTCAGCGGTGTCGCCATCGGTGATGGTGAACTGCTCGAACTTCTGCCCGTCCAGCTTGACCAGCTTGGCATTGAAGTGCTGGGACGGGTGCGCGCACTCGGCAGCGATCGACCAGTACTCGCGGGCGATGAAGGCTTCGATCTCTTCCTCGCGCTCGACGATCATGCGCAGCGCCGGGCTCTGCACGCGGCCGGCGGACAGGCCGCGCTGCACCTTGCGCCACAGCACCGGCGACAGGTTGAAGCCGACCAGGTAGTCCAGCGCGCGGCGGGCCTGCTGGGCGTCGACGAGGTCGCTGGCGATCGCGCGCGGCTGGCTGATCGCTTCCTTGATGGCCCGCGGGGTGATCTCGGTGAACACCACGCGCTGCATCGGCTTGTCCTTGACCAGCCCGCGCTCCTTCAGGATCTCGGCGATATGCCAGCTGATCGCTTCACCCTCGCGATCCGGGTCGGTTGCCAGCAGGATGTCGTCGGCGCCCTTGGCGGCCTTGGCGATCGCATCGACATGCTTTTCGTTCTTGTCGATCACGTCGTAGTGCATGGCGAACCCGTTGTCCGGGTCGACCGCGCCTTCCTTCGGAATCAGGTCACGCACATGCCCATACGAGGCCAGGACGGTGTAGTCCTTGCCGAGGTATTTGTTGATCGTCTTGGCCTTGGCCGGCGATTCGACGATGAGCAGGTGCTTGGGCATGGCAGCAGTGTCTGTGGGGCGAGCCGCAGGGAAGGGGCCGCTAGGGTGGAGCAAACGGCCGCATTAGTGAAGCGGCCACGGACAAATCAATACGCTGAACGCCCGGTAGTGTGCCGGGCGTTCAGGTTTCACCTTATTAGAGGAATCACGCCCGGCCAGCCCCTGTCAAGCAGCCAGACGTGAGGATGGCCGTTCATGAGGCCATCTTGGCGATGAAGCCGACCGCAGCCACCAGCAGCACCAGGCCCGCCACCGTCAGCAGGCCGGTCAGCACCAGGATCACGATGGTGACCGTACCCAGCTCATGGCGCTGCAGCTGCGGCTGGTCGGTGTAGGCCCAGCGGTCGACCACCAGGGTGTCGCAGATCATGTCGTGCAGGCCCTGCTTGCGCTCGGTGAAGGCGGCCATCAGGAAGCCGATGCCCAGGGTGAAGCTGCTCAGCAGCATGGCCCAGTAGCGACCGAAGGCGCGGCCACGGGTCAGGCGGTCACCGTTGCTGCGCACGACCTTGATGCCGACCGCCATCTTGCCCAGCGTGGCGCCGCCCTGCGAGGAATGGAACCAGGTGTAGTAGGCCACGCCGATGGCCATGTTGATCAGCGCGCTGGCCAGCTGCGCGACGATTTCGATGGAGGTTTCGCCACTGCCCACCGCGCCCATGCTGGCGCCAAGCACCACACCGATGATGGCGCCGATGATGCCGCCCGGCACGGCCAGCACGAAGTAGTCGATCATGTAGGCCGCGACGCGCTTCCAGAAGCCGGCGTAGACCACCTCGCCGCCGATCACCGGCCGCGCGCCACCGGCAGCGGCGGCGGCCGGGGCGTTGTAGGGCGAGCTGCTGAGCGCGCCCGTGCCAGGCAGCGGCGCAGTGCCGTTGTCGATGGCGGCGTAGTCGCTGCGCAGGTCGAAGCCGCCACTGGCAGTGGCGGTGCTGGCGTCGGCCAGCGTCTGCAGGCCCAGTTCATCGACCACCTGGCGCAGTGCAGCCCACTGGGCCATGCCTTCGCGCCAGACCAGGGTGTCCAGGTTCAGTTCGCCGCGCTGGAAGCGCTGGCGGATCTCCTGGACCGACAGCGGGCCCTGGTGTTGCTGTCCTACGGCGTAGTACCACTCAGTCATTGCATGTTCCCTGTTGGATCGTCCTTGGAGGTGCTGCCGTGCGCGTGGCTCAGCCGCGGCATGACGTCGGCAGGTACTTGTCGTCGCTTTCACCGCTGCATTCCCAGCGGCCGCTGTCGCGATCATATTCCAGCCACAGCAGGTCGCCATCGAGGCTCTTGCCGGGCACGGCCAGCGTTGCTTCGATGCCACAGTGGCCGTTGTTGAAGCGGCCGATGTTCACCGCCGACAGGCCGGCCTGGGTGAAGTCACCCGGGGCCGGGAAACCGGCATCGTTGGCGCCGGGGCAGCGGCCTTCATCGTCGGCGAAGTGCTGCACCTGCTGTTTCAGCGGCTGCAGGGCATTGACCGCGGTCGCGATCCTGGCACGCACGGTGTAGTCGCTGTATGCGGGCAGCGCGATCGCCGCGAGGATGGCCATGATCGGTACCAGTACCAGCAGCAGGCCGCCGCCGATGATCGCGGTCAGGGCGCAACCGGAGAGCTTCTTCTTCGGCGGCGGCAGGACCCCGGCCGCCGCCTGGGTGGCATAGGGCGTGGACGGCGGCAGTACAGGCGGCTGCGGCGGAGGCGGGGCCACCGGTTCCGGTTCCGGCTCGGGTTGCTGGGCCGGCGCAGCAACGTCCAGCGCCGGCACGATCAGGCCCAGCTCGTCGACAACGGTGCGCAAGGGCTGCCATTGCGGCAGGCCGTCGCGCCAGACCAGGGTGTCCAGGGAGATCTGGTTGTTTCGGAACAACTCGACCAACTGTTCCGCCGGCAGCGGGCCTTGCTGCCGGTTGCCTTCTGCATGGAACCACTCGCTCACGGGGACGCTCCTGAATGCGCTATGCCCCCAAGTGTACGGTCAGTGAAGGGGTTCTGGCTCGTCCATGAACATCTGCGTCTCCATCCAGGCATAGGCCGCTTCGGAGCCGGGCTGGTTGAACAGCACCATCAGCACGACCCATTTCAGGTCGTCCAGGTCCAGTTCGTCCTGGTCCAGGGCCATCGCCCGGTCCAGCACCAGCTCGCGCTGGTCGGCGTCGAGGATGCCGTGCTGTTCCAGGTACAGCAGGAAGCCGCGGCATTCCACATCCAGCTTGTCCAGCTCGGGGCCATGGTAGATGCGCACGGGGCCGTCGACCCTCGCCTGGGCCACGCTCGGCCGCTGGGCGGCCAGGGCATCGAGCCAGTCGAACGCCTTGTTGATCTCGGTGGGGCTGAAACCGGCCTGGATCAGGCCGTTCTGCAGCGAATCGCGGTCACGGATCAGGTCCGCATCTTCGCTGAAATAGTGTTCAAACAGGTACAGCAGTACATCCAGGATGCTCTCTTTCATTGCCCCTCGGCCTGCGTCGCGCGACGCTGTGGAGGTGAAGAAACTAGGGAGTTCGACAGTAGCGGCCGTGTACGCACACCACGATTCCCGCCAGTTCCATGGCCAGCAGCATGGAGGACACCTGGGACGCCGTCAATCCACAGCGCGTGATCAGTGAATCCATACCGCTTGGGTTGTGGTCCAGGGCTCGCCACAAGCACTGGTAGTCAGGGTCGTCGGCCCAGCGCGCCGGCAGGACGGCCGGCAGTGCCTGTTCAGTGG
The DNA here is from genome assembly GCF_030910085.1 of Stenotrophomonas maltophilia group sp. RNC7. Classification (NCBI taxonomy): domain Bacteria; kingdom Pseudomonadati; phylum Pseudomonadota; class Gammaproteobacteria; order Lysobacterales; family Lysobacteraceae; genus Stenotrophomonas; species Stenotrophomonas maltophilia group sp. RNC7. The sequence continues at coordinate 93,614 of NZ_JAVFVN010000740.1, forward strand.
GGGTGGCCAGCCGCGATTGCAAGCCCGGCAGTTGCTGGCGAAGGGCGGGGGCGAGCAGTTCCAGAACCTCCTCGGGGCGCTCGACCAGCGCCGCGCCCTCGCGGATCAGGCGGTGGCAGCCAGCCGCGCGCGGGTTGAGCACCGACCCGGGCAGGGCACAGACCTCGCGGCCTGCCTCGGCGGCCAGGCGCGCGGTGATCAGCGCGCCCGAACGCTGCGCGGCCTCGACCACCACGGTGGCCAGCGCCAGCCCGGCTACCAGCCGGTTGCGCGCGGGGAAGTGGCCTGGGCGGGCCGCCGTACCCGGCAGGTACTCACTGAGTACCACGCCCTCGGCGGCGATGCGCGCCTGCAGCCGGGCGTGGCTGTCCGGATAGGCGCGGTCAGGGCCCGTGCCGATCACCGCCACGGTGCAGCCACCGGCCTCCAGCGTGGCCTGGTGCGCAGCCGCATCGATGCCTGCGGCCAGGCCGCTGGTCACCGCCAGGCCCGCCTCGACGAAGCAGCCGGCAAAACGCGCGGCCAGTGCGCGCCCGCCCGGGGTGGGGGAACGGCTGCCGACCAGCGCCACCGACGGGCGCCAGGCCAGGCTGGGGTCTCCGGCGACGAACAGCGCCAGCGGCGGGTTGGGCACCTCCAGCAACGAGGGTGGAAAGGCCGGATCGGTGCAGGGCAGCAGGTGATGGTTGTCCTGTTCCAGCCAGCGCAGGGCGGATGCACACGCCCGGGCGTCGGGACGTTCCAGCGCGGCGCATTGCTCCGGCGTGCAGCCGTGCGCGCGCCAGTTCGCCGGGCCTTGCGCGATGGCGGCTTGCGCACCGCCCGCGGCCTGCAGCAGGGCCCGTCGTGGCGCCAGTGCGCCTCCCGCCATCAACAGGCGCAGCAGCGCCTCATATGCATGCGTGGTCATCCCCCACTATCGGCCGCACGCAACAAAGGCGCCCTAGGGCGCCTTCGCATGTGATCGTCAGGTTTTCCCGCAGACGCCTGCCGGGCAGCGGCCGGCACGCCCGGCAACGGTTACTTTGCGTCCGGGTGCAGCGCGTTGTAACCCACCTGCACCGGCTTCACGCCCTGCATCACCAGCGCGTAGCTGACGTTGTCGAAGGTACGGAACACCATCGCGTGCGCGGCATACTCGTCCGGCAACGAGACCCGGCCCGCGCCGGTGCTGAGCGAGTCGTCCATGCGCGAGGAGCCCGGGTACTTCATGCGGTGCGCCACATGGCGGCCCGGGCGCCACAGCGAGAACACGGTACCGTTGTCCACGCCCTGGGCACGGCCGGCCGAGATCGCGATCACGTCGCGCGGGCCACCGGCATTGAACATGTCGGTGACGGCCAGCACGCGCACGTCCACACCCTCGACACCGGCAGCGGGTACATGAGGGATGAACTGCAGGTCGTACGGCTTGGCTTCGACCGGCACCAGGCGGTCACCGGCGCGCACTTCGCGGCCGCCGTCGTTCTTGTCCAGCACCAGCGTGGAGGCCTCGACCTTGCCGCCGGCAATCTGGGTGATGGTGCCGGTAGCGACCTGGGCCAGCTCGTAGCCGAGCACGCCACGGCGGGCGTTGGGCGCGTTGTAGGCCTTCCACAGGTTGCCGCTGCCCGGGGTCACGTCGCCATTGGCGGTCAGGTCTTCGGTCGGCTTGGGCTGGGCGTACCGCACGGTCGGGCGTACCACGGCCCAGCGCTGGCCCACCTGGGCATCGGCCAGGCGCACATAGACGGTGTCACCGCCGGACACGCGCAGGCGGCTGTCCTCCAGGCCGACCACGTAGGGCAGCTGCTTGATGCTGTCGACAACGCTCAGCTGCTTCAGGAACGGCTCGACCTGGGCCAGCGGAATGGCGTCGATCGGGGCCTCCTGGCGCGGGCCGGCCTGGGATACGGTCACCCGGTCCAGGTAGGCCAGGCTCAGCACGTCACCTGGATAGATCAGGTGCGGGTTGGCGATCTGCGGATTGGCTTGCCAGATTTCCGGCCACAGCCAAGGCTTCTGCAGGAAACGTGCGGCGATATCCCACAACGTATCCCCTTTTCGGACCACATAGGTGTCCGGGTGCCCGCCATTCACTTCCACGGCGGTAGCATAGGCAGCCACGGTCAGCATCGCCGCGGCGACGACCGTACGAAAACGAAGCAACATAGGTGTGAAGCCCTGATTCCCCAACAGGTCCGCGCACTATAGTCCAGAAACCGGGGCGCAAGGCAAGCGTTGGAGCTAGAATCTGCGACGTATGCCGGCGTGCCGGCCCCCTATCCGGAAACAGCCATGGCCCTTCTCCCCATTCTCGAGTTCCCCGATCCGCGCCTGCGTACCAAGGCTGCGTTGATCGACGCCGCCGAAGTCACCACGCCGGCCTTCCAGGAACTGATCGACAACATGTTCCAGACCATGTACGACGCCCCGGGCATCGGCCTGGCGGCCACCCAGGTGGACGTGCACAAGCGCTTCATGGTCATCGATGTCAGCGAAGAAAAGAATGAACCGCATGTGTTCATCAACCCGGAAATCGTCGCCAGGGACGGGGGCCGGGTGTACCAGGAGGGCTGCCTGTCGGTCCCGGGCATCTTCGCCGACGTCACCCGCGCCGACACCATCACCGTGAAGTACCTGGACCGCAACGGCCAGGAACAGCAGCTGGAGGCCGGTGAAGTGCTGGCCACCTGCATCCAGCATGAGATGGACCACCTGGACGGCAAGCTGTTCATTGACTACCTGTCGCCGCTCAAGCGCGAGATGGTCCGCAAGAAGCTGGCCAAGCAGCGCAAGCACGTGGCGTGATCGCCCATCCGGGCCGCCCTTCGGGTGGCCCGTGCCTGCGCGACGCGCGCGGGCTGCACGGCGCCGGCCGACGGCGCCGTTTTCTTTCCTGCACGAATCCATCCTGCAAGTGGGGTAGCCATGAGGATTGTCTTTGCCGGTACGCCGGAATTCGCGGTGTCGTCGCTGCGCGCCGCGGCGCGCCACCACGAGGTCGTGGCCGTCTATACCCAGCCTGACCGGCCGGCCGGCCGTGGCCGTGGCCTGGCACCGTCGCCGGTCAAGCTCGAGGCCGTGGCCCGTGGCATTCCGGTCTACCAGCCCGAATCACTGAAGGACGAGGCTGCCCAGCAGCAGCTGCGCGACCTGCAGCCGGACCTGATGGTGGTGGTGGCCTACGGCCTGATCCTGCCCAAGGCGGTACTGGCGATCCCGACCCACGGCTGCTGGAACGTGCATGCCTCTCTGCTGCCGCGCTGGCGCGGTGCTGCGCCGATCCAGCGCGCGATCCAGGCCGGTGACGCAAAGACCGGTGTGTGCCTGATGCAGATGGAAGCGGGCCTGGATACCGGCCCGGTGCTGCTGCACCAGGAACTGCCGATCGCTGCCACCGATACCGGAGGCCAGCTGCATGACAAGCTGGCCGAGCTGGGTGCACAGGTCCTGTCCGACGGCCTGGGCCTGCTGCGGGCCGGCATCAAGCCGATCGCGCGGCCGCAGCCGGAGCAGGGCGTGACCTATGCGCACAAGCTGGACAAGGCCGAAGCCCGTCTGGACTGGGCGCAGGGCGCCGATGTGCTGGCGCGTACCGTGCGTGCCTTCAATCCGTGGCCGATCGCCGAAGCGACGCTGGCTGGCGAACGCGTGCGCATCCATGGCGCGGTGGCGCTGGATGCGGCCCACGGCCAAGCGCCGGGCACGGTGCTGGCGGCCAGCCGCGATGGCATCGACATCGCCTGTGGGCAGGGTGCACTGCGCTTGCGTACGCTGCAGCGCGAAGGCGGCAAGGCGATCACCGCCGCCGACTACCTCAACGCCCGCCGTGATCTGCGCGTGGGAGCATAAGCGGTGTCGAAGCAGAACGATTTCTCCGTGGCCAAGGCGGCGCCGGGCGCGGCCACGCGCATGCTGGCCGCGCGTGTGCTGGCACAGGTGTTCACCCGTGGCCGTTCATTGAAGGCCGAACTGGCCTGGGCGCTGCCGAAGCTGGCCGACAGCCGCGATCGTGCCCTGCTGGAAGCGCTGTGCTTTGCGGTCCTGCGTCGCCGCAGTACCTATGACGCTGCCTTGCAGTCGTGGATGCAGAAGCCGCTGTCGGCGCGCGACGCCGACCTGCGCACCCTGTTGATGGTGGGCTTCGCCCAGCTGGACGTGCTGGAACTGCCGGCGCATGCGGCGCTGTCGGCCACGGTCGATGCCGCGCGTGCGCTGGGCCGTGAGCGCCAGGCCGGCCTGGTCAATGCGATCCTGCGCCGCGCGCAGCGCGAAGGTTTCCCGGAGCAGCCGGCGCGCGATGCCTTCCCGGAATGGCTGGCCGATGCGGTGGAACGCGATTGGCCGGCACAGGCCGAGGCGATCTTCAGCGCCAGCCTGCAACCGGCACCGTTGTGGCTGCGTGCCAACCGCCAGCACGGTGGCCGTGACAAGGCACTGGCGGCACTGGCCGAGGCGGGCATTGCCGCCGAACCCAGCGCGCTCTGCGCCGATGCATTGCGCCTGGCAGCCCCCGTTGCGGTGAACCAGCTGCCGGGTTTTGCCGACGGTGCACTGTCGGTGCAGGACCTGTCGGCGCAATGCGCAGCCGACGCGCTGGCGCCCGCGACCGGCGCCCGCGTGCTGGACGCCTGTGCGGCGCCCGGTGGCAAGTCGGCGCACCTGCTGGAACGTGACCCCAGTCTGCGCCTGCTGGCGCTCGATATCGATGCGCGTCGCCTCGCGCGCGCCCGCGATACCTACACCCGCACCGGTGTGGGTGAGGGCGCGCAGACCCGGGTGGCCGATGCCAGCGATCCCGGGGCCTGGTGGGACGGCACGCCGTTCGACGCCATCCTGCTCGATGCCCCGTGCTCGGCCACCGGCGTGATCCGCCGCCAGCCGGACGTGATGTTCCACCGCCGCGCCGAGGACATCGATGCGCTGGTCGGCGTGCAGGCCCGCCTGCTGGAGGCCTGCTGGTCGATGCTGCGCCCGGGAGGCGTGCTGCTGTACGCCACCTGTTCGATCCTGCGCGCCGAGAACGTCGATCAGGTGCGAGCCTTCCTGAAGTGGCATCCGGACGCAGCGGCACAGCCTCTGGATGACACATTCGGCCTCGATTGCGAGGGGATTGCGCGCCAGCGCCTGCCGGGTGACAACGATGCTGACGGTTTCTTTTACGCGCGTCTGCTAAAAACAGCCTGACCCCGCTGACGTTCCGAGTCCCATGCTGAAATCCCGCGCGTCGCGCGAGACGTGGTTGTTCGTGGTGATGGCCCTGCTGGTGCTGGGGGCCGGGCTGGGCCTTCGTGATCCGTGGCCGTCGGACGAACCGCGCTTTGCGCTGGTGGCCAAGCAGATGTTCGACAGCGGGCAGTGGCTGTTCCCGCATCGCGGCACCGAGCTGTACTCGGACAAGCCGCCGATGCTGATGTGGTGGCAGGCCACGCTGTACAGCCTGGTCGGGCAGTGGCGCGTGGCCTTCCTGCTGCCGTCGCTGCTGGCGGCCCTGGGCACGCTGTGGTGCGTGGTCGACCTGGGGCGGCGCCTGTGGACGCGGCGGGTGGGGCTGTACGCCGGCTGGGCGCTGCTGTTCGCGCTGCAGTTCACCTTCCAGGCGAAGAAGGCGCAGATCGACCCACTGCTGCTGCTGTTCATCACCCTGGCCAACTACGGCCTGCTGCGCCACCTTCTGCTGGGACCCAGCTGGCGCTGGTGGTGGCTGGGCTGGTTCTTTGCTGGCATCGGCGTGATCACCAAGGGCGTGGGGATGCTGGCGCTGCTGATGCTCGTGCCTGCGGCGATCGCCGCGGCGCTGCAGTGGCCACGGGTGGGACTGCATGCGCGCGATGCGCGCTTCTGGCTGGCGCCGCTGGCCTTCCTGCTGGCGGTGTCGTTGTGGCTGGCGCCGATGCTGCTGGCCGGCTTTGCCACCGGCTCGGACGAGTACCGGGCCTACATGGACGACATCCTGTTCCAGCAGACGGCGCGGCGCTACGCCCATTCCTGGGACCATCACCAGCCCGCCTGGTACTTCCTGGCGACGATGCCGCTGATGTGGATTCCGGCGTTCCTGGCTCTGCCCTGGGCGATTCCGGCGTGGCGCCGCCGGCTGCGCCGCCGCGACCCGCGCTACCTGCTGCCGCTGGCCTGGTGGCTGATGGTGGTGCTGTTCTTCTCGATTCCCGCCGGCAAGCGCGATGTGTACATCCTGCCGGCGCTGCCGATGTTCTGCCTGGTGCTGGCGCCGCTGTTGCCTGGATTGCTGAGGCGGCGCGATGTGCAGGCCGTGGTGGGGGTGTTCACCGGCCTGCTGTCACTGGGCCTGGCCCTGGCCGGTGCGATGGCGGTGCTGGGCGACCCGGCCTTCGAGCTGCGCCTGACCCACAGCCGCGGGCTGGGGCCCGGCGCTGTCGACGCACTGGCCTGGACGATCCTGGCGATGGGCGTGTGGGGCGGATTGAGCCTGCTGGCCTGCGGCGGTCGCCGGCATCTGGCGCTGGTGTCGACCCTGGCGATGGTCTGGGTGCTGTACAGCCTGGTCGGCTATCCGCTGCTGAACGATTCCAGTTCCGCCCGCGGCCTGATGCGCACGGTTGGTGACCGTCTGGGACCGGATGCCGAATTGGGGCTGGTGGCCTGGAAGGAGCAGCATCTGCTGTTGGCCGACCGCCCCGCAGCGACCTTCGGTTTCGAGACGGATTGGGACGAGCAGCTGTTTGCGGCCACGCGCTGGCAGCGGCTGGCGCCCGGACGCCGCTGGTTGCTGGTGCACGAATACGCGATGCTGTCGTGCGTCGACCGCAACCGTTCTGAACTGGCCGGCGTGGCCAACCGGCGGCGCTGGTGGCTGGTGCCGGCAGCAGCGGTGAAGGTGCCCTGCGTGGTCACTGCAGAGGAGCGCGAACGTGAACGGCGTTTGCAGGAACATGACTAGCCACCACGATTCCGGCTTGTCCAGTCTGCCCAAGCAGGCCCAAAGGCAGTAAAACAGCAGGCTGGGACGGCCTGCGTTGGCCCGTCCCGTTCTTCCCTCAGATTGCAGCGATACTTCCCGACGTGCCAGCTTCACCGGACAACCTGAACCCCTTGGCCGGAAACCCGCTGGGCGTTCCCGCCGGTGGGCGCCATGGGGTCGCGCATGCGCTCGCCCAGCTGGGCCTGTTCTGCCTGCCGGCACTGGTGCTGACCGTGCCGATCAACCTGCTGCCGTATGGCCTGCTGCTGCTGCTCAGCACGCTGCTGGCGCCGGAGCTGCTGTGGCGCGCGCGCGGCATGGCCGGTCAGCCGGTGAAAGTGCTGGCCTGGCTGATGCTGGCGGTGCTGGCGCTCGGCGTACTGTCGGTGGTGTTGTTCGAGCAGGGCCTGCGTGACGTCGACAACCGCTCGCGATTCGTGGTGATCCCGTGGATCGCGCTCTGGGTCTGCGCGCTGCGTCCCAACCTGCGGTGGCTCTGGTACGGATCATTGACCGGCCTGCTCGCCACCTTCGCGATGTCGCTGTGGCAGGTGCTGGGTGGCGCCCCGCGCGCAGAGTTGTTCACCAACGCCATCGTGCTGGCCGACATCGTGATGGTGTTGATGGTGCTGCTGGTGTTCTGTCGCCCGTCGCGGCGCTGGTCGCTGGTGATCCTCGGCATGGCCGCCGGCTGCGGCACCATCGTGCTGACCGGCAGCCGCGGCGTGTTTGCCGCCCTGCTGGCACTGCTGGTGGTGCTGGCGCTGAGCCTGCGCTGGCGCACCGGCGCGGCGCGCCTGTCGGTGCTGGCCGGCATGTTGGCGATCGGTGCGACCCTGCTGCTGTCGGTACCGGAGCTGCGTCACCAGGTGCGCCTGAGCGAGCTTCACAGTGACGTGCAGCGGATGGAACTGGGTGACAGTGATTCTTCTGCCGGTGCCCGCGTGGAACGCCTGCAGGTGGCCTGGGAGACCTTCCTCGATCACCCGCTGGTGGGCGTTGGCATCGGTCATTTCGACAGCGCGATGCTGCGCGTGCCGGTCTGCCGTGAGAATCCGGAAGAGATGCGTTGCCACCTGGGGCATGCGCACAACGATGTTGCCGAATGGGCAGCGACCCAGGGCGTACCGGGCCTGCTGCTGTTGCTGGCGGTGTATGGCATCCCGCTAGGGGTGTTCGTGCGGCTTCATCGCCGCAGCGGACGGACGACCTTCCGGGGGCCGGCCGCAGCCGGCATCATGCTGGTGATCACCTATGCGCTGTGCGGCCTGACCCAGTCGATGTTCGCGCACCAGATGACGGCCAGTTTCTACGTGACCCTGGTCGGCCTGCTGACCGGCCTGTCGATCGTCGAAGGCGCGCGCCACCGGGCAGTCACCGGGGCGTGATGCATCGGCGCGCCGGGCAGGGCCCGGCGATCAGGGGTTCGGCGGGTCGGCTACGGCCTGGCCGTTGCCCAGCATCCACAGCATGATGGTCTTCTGCCGCACGTAGTTGGCGCGTACGTAGGCGTAGACCAGGCCATGCCAGCCGTCGCGGAAGCCGCCACGGAACACGAAGCCGCGCCAGAACCGCCAGGCCGGTGCCAGCACCAGCTTGCCCAGGGTGGCCCGCTTGCCGCGCGCGAACTCGTGCTCGGCCATCATCCGCGCGTACTTCTCGGTCTTGGCCAGCTGCTGCTGCAAGGAGCGGTAGGGGTAGTGGACCAGGTCGCCGCGCAGGGTACCGACACTGCCATCGACGCTGGCGGCCTCATGGATCTCGCGCTTGCCGCGCCAGCCGCCACGGCGGCGGTCGAACAGGCGCATCACCCGGTCCGGGTAGGCATTGCCATGGCGCAGGAACTTGCCGAAGTACTCCGACAGGCGTGCGAAGCGATAGCCGGCATGGCCAGCGAAGCCACCGTCGCGGGCCTGTTCGATGGCCTCACGCAGTTCCGGGCTGATCCGCTCATCGGCGTCCAGGCACAGCACCCAGTCGTGGCCGGCCTGCTCGACGCAGTACGCCTTCTGGCTGCGGAAGCCGTCGAACGGGCGCTGCAGCACGCGGGCGCCTGCGGCCTCGGCGATGGCCACGGTGGCATCGGTGGAGTAGGAGTCCACGACGACGATCTCATCGCAGAAGGCCAGCGAGGCCAGGCAGTCGCCGATGCGGCCGGCCTCGTTGAACGCGATAATGCAGGCCGAGATGCGAGGCCGTTCGATGGGAGCGGTCGTGGAGGACATGATGGCCGGGTACCTGTTGTTTGCGACGGAGCGCTATGCGCTGCCTATTCTCGCCCCGTTGGCGCAGGCCTTGCACGTCTCCGGGCAGGAGGTGGCGGCCTGGTTCGAGGGCGGCGCGGCCGGCAGCCAGCTGCCGGGCGTGCCCAACATCGGCCTCAAGCAGGCGCTGGCAATGCGGCCGCGGGCGGTGTTCAGCGCCGCCAACTGGGTGCCGACCTTCCTTTCGGGAGCCAAGGTGCAGCTGTTCCATGGCTTCAACGTGGAGAAGCGGGACAGTGCGCGCGGCCACTTCCGGGTGCGCGGCATGTTCGACCTGTACTGCACGCAGGGGCCGGCCACCACCGGGCCGTTTCGTGAGATCGCGGCCCTGCAGGGCCACTTCGCGGTGGCCGAGACCGGCTGGCCGAAGCTGGATCCGCTGTTCCGCGACGATGGTGGCGAGAGCGCCGCGCTGCGCGCCGCCGCTGGAGGACGCCCGGTGATCCTGTTCGGTTCGACCTTCACCGAACGCCTGAGCGCAGCCCCGCACCTGCATGCGCAGATTGCTGCCGACATCGCAGAGGGCAACCGCTACTGGCTGCTGACCCTGCACCCGAAGTGCCCACCGGAATTGTTCGAACGCTACCGCGCGCTGGCCGGTGCCAATGCGCGCTTCATCGAGCCTGAGCAGGTGATGGCTGCACAGCGCGCTGCCGATGTGCTGGTGTCCGATACGTCCTCGATCGTTTCGGAGTTCATCGTCCAGCACAAGCCGGTGGTCACCTTCCGCAACCGGGTGCCCAAGCCGCACATGATCGACTTCGATGACCCGGTGCAGCTGCCTGCGATGCTGCAGCGCGCGCTGCATCCCGACGCCGCGCTGCAGGCGGAGATCGTGCGCTACGCCGACGCCATCCATCCGTACCGCGATGGCCTGTCCAGCGAACGGGTGATTGCGGCTACCGAGGATTTCCTGTCCGGCGAGATGGGCGTGCTGCGGCGCAAGCCGTTCGGCAGCTGGGTGCGCGACCTGCAGATCCGCAAGGACCTGGGGTATTGGGGGCCGTCGCAGCGGTAAGCCGAGCGTGGGCTCGGCTCAAAGTAGATCCACGCCATGCGTGGATGCGCGACCCCGGCCGCGGTAGTGCCGGCCAGCGGCCGGCACTGCCTACCAGCGCAGCTTGCGCCGCGCCAGCGCGGCCGCCAGTTGATCCATCACCTGTTGCGCCTGCGCCTGCGGCAGGTAGTGCAGGATCAATGCCACATCGCCATGCGCGCCGGCGGTATCCAGCTGCAGGCTGCTGGTGCCCAGCAGCTTGTCCAGTGGCGAGCGCAGCAGGCGCAGGCCCTGCACCTTGTCCAGCTCGGCCCAGCGCCACCAGCGCTTCCACCAGCCGCCGCGCACGGCGACGTAGTGGTCATCCAGATACCAGCCCATGCGCGCCATCTGCCGGTGGGCCACCAGCAGCGCCAGCGGCAGCCAGGCCAGCACGATCAGGCCCCATGATCCCCAGCGCCAGTACGCGGCGGCGGCCAGCAGGGGAACCAGCAGCAGCGCGCCCAGGCACAGCCGCCACCAGCCACGCTGCGGAATGGACTGCCATTGCGCCGGTGGCCACTGCAGTTGAGGCAACAGGTGCTGCACCAGCTGCTCGCAGCGCATTGCCGGGGCCAGCGGTGCCAGCTCGCGCAGAGCGCGGTCCTGGTCCCGCGAAGGGCCGCCGGCGGCACTGTCGACGCGCAGCTGGCGCAGGCCGAACCAGCGATGCAGGGTGGTCTCGTACAGCGTCCAGGCCTGGATGCGGCGACGCGCGACACTGCTGCGGGTTCGGCTGACCAGGCCAGCCGAGACGGTCAGCCGGCGATCCTGCTCGCTGAGAGTGAAGCCGTGATAGCGCAGCAGGGTCAGCACCACCGACAACGCACGCAGCGCCATCCAGCCCAGCAGCAGGGCTGCGGCCAGCAGCAGGAAGGCGCCGGCCACGCCGGGATGCAGGTGGCTTGCGTAGCCGAAGGCCTCCCTGCCACCACGCTGGATGGCCGCGTCCATCACCGGCCGCGGCACGGTCTGGAACAGCACGCCGAAGGCGGCGATCGCCAGTGCCCATCCGCGGTTGGAGAGCAGGCCCATGCGCACCACGTCCCAGCTCGACAGGCGCAGCAGCACCTGTTCGGTGTCGGCCCCGGTGATCGAGGGAGTGGCAACGGCGCCGGCGGGCTGCGGTGCCTGCCCACGCTGGCGCACCAGCCGTTCCAGCGCCAGCGCCTGGTCCAGCCTCAGTACCCGCATCTCGGCTTCCGGCCGCACGCCGCCGGCCGATTCCAGGCGCAGCTCGGCCACACCGAACAGCCGGTGCAACGGGTTCTGCCGCACTTCCACGTTGTGGATGCGGGCGAACGGGATCTCGCGGCGGTTGCGCGCCAGCAGCCCGCTGCGCACGGTGATGGCATCGCTGCCGATGCGGTAGCGGTAGCTGAGGTACTGCAGCACCGAGACCAGCACCAGTGCCGCGATCGCCGACAGTGGAATCAACTGCGCCCACATCGGGTCGCGCTCGCCACGCTGGCCGAACACCAGCAGCGCGACCAGCGGCAGGAAGTAGTGTCGCAGCTGCATCAGCAGCACGAACAACCACGACCACGGGTGCAGGCGATGGTCCTCGCCACCGGCAGGCAGCGATGCGGGCAGGGGCGGCGGCAGGCTCACAGGGCGTCGGCGTCCTGGTCGAGCTGGTGCGAGAGGGTGTCGCGCAGGCGCTCGGCGTCGGCTTCATCCAGGCCGTTGACGGTGACCGCGCTCATGCGGGTACCGGCAGTGTGCACGATCAGCGTGGCCAGGCCGGCGCGTCGCTCCAACGGGCCCCGGCGCAGGTCCAGGTGCTGTACGCGCGAAATGGGAATCCGGGTTTCCAGCTGCCACATCAGGTCGCGGCGCAGGCCCAGGCCCTGGTCATCCAGGCGCCAGCGGGTGCGGGTCAGTCGCCGGCGGCCGAGCCAGGCGCCGAAGAGGATGCCGATCAGCAGCCCCAGGGCGGCAGTCCACAGGCCGCCGGGCAGATCGAAGAACCAGGCAGCTGCGGCCAGTGGCAGACCCGGCACGAACAGTCCGCCGAAGGCGCCTTCCAGTGCGGCCAGGCGGGCGGCACGTTGCGGTAGCGATTGCCAGGCTTCGGTGGTCGGGGCGATGGGGGCGACGTCGGTCACGCGGGCTCCGTCAGGTGGCAGGGCGAGCGGCGGCGGTGGCCGCACCGCGCAGACGGTAGCAGGTCGGCTGTGTTACTGGGCAGCCTGGATCAGCGCATCGACATCCAGCAGGTGGCCAGCACGATCGGCCTTGGTGCGCAGGTAGTGTTCGTTTTCGGCGGTGATCTCGCCGGTGACCGGAATGCAGTCCAGCACCTCGATGCCGGCATTGCGCAGGCGCTGTGCCTTGGTCGGGTTGTTGCTGAGCAGAGCCACGCGCGAAATGCCCAGGCCATGCAGCATCGCCACCGCACTGCCGTAGCGGCGTTCGTCGGCACCGAAGCCCAGCTGTGCATCGGCGTCGATGGTGTCCAGGCCGTCGTGCTGGTAGCCGTAGGCGCGCATCTTGGCGGCGATGCCGGTGCCGCGGCCTTCCTGGTCCAGGTACAGCAGCACGCCACCGCCCAGTTCCTTCAGCTTGCGCAGCCCGCGCCGCAGCTGGTCGCCGCAGTCGCACTTGAGCGAGCCGAACAGGTCGCCGGTCAGGCACGAGGAGTGCACGCGTACCGGTACCACCGACGACAGGTCCGGTTCGCCGACGATGATCGCGACCTGGTCGCGCTGGGCCACGCCGCCGCGGAACACCGCGAAGGTGGTCATGCCGACGTCGCGCAGCGGTACCGGCGAACGCGCCACCAGTTCGTAGTCGTGGGCCGCATGTGCTGCGCCTTCGGCCAGGTCGCACAGGGCCACCTCGGCGGCACCGTCGAACGTGTGGTCATCCACGTCCAGGCGCACCGCGACCATTGCCGGCAGCAGCAGGCCCAGGCGGGCCAGCTCCACCGCGCCGGCATCGAAGGCGTCGCCGGCCGCCCAGCCGTCGGGCATGGGGCCGGGCTCGCGCAGGTAACCCAGCGAGGGCAGGGTATCGAAGGCAATGCCGGCCAGCGGCAGGCGCGCGCCTTCCGGTGCTTCCACGCCGAGCACGCGGGCGCGGGTCGCGGTCAGGAACAGGTAGTGGCGCTCGCGCGCGGCAGCGGCGAACGTGGCAAAGCTGCTGGCAGTGGCGCTGTCCAGTGCAATCACCGCCAGGCGCTGGCCCTGGCCATCGTGGAGCAGTACCGGGCGACCGGCACGCAGTTCGGCCACCGCGCGTTCGCAGCGGATCGCGGCGGGGTCGCCGAACAGGGAAGAGGCAGCAGGCATGGCAGGACCGGGGGAGGCGGACATCGCAGTCTCTATGGGGGCGACGGCGTCGTATTCAACGTGGTGCGGCCGCCGGTCGCAGGGGCCGGACGGGCCCGCGTGATGCGACCGTCAGTGTGGATGCTCTTCGGTCGCGTACGGGTCTTCCTCGCCGCTGCCTGGTGGCCGCAGCGTATAGCGCTTGTAGGTCCACTGGTACTGCGTCGGGTCGCGGCGGGCGATGCGCTCGATGCCGGCGTTGAGCGCGGTGGCCGCCACCTGCGGGTCCGGGTCGGCCACGGCGGGGTCGGTCGGCTCGATGTGCAGGGCGAATTCCATGTGCGGCCCGATGCGCTCGCACCAGCCATACAGCACGGTGGCGCCGGTGCGCTCGGCCAGCCGGTTGACCAGGGTCATGGTCAGTGCCTGCACGCCGAAGAACGGCACGAACACGCCGTCGCCGGCCTTGGGTTGCTGGTCGGGCAGGATGCCGGTGGCACCGCCGTCCTTGAGCACCTTGAACAGCTGGCGCACGGCGGGGCCCTCGGCGCGCACCTGCTGCACGTTCTGGCCGCCCCGCACCAGCTGCAGGAAGGCGTCGCTGGCCTCGTCCTCCGGTGGCTTGTAGACGATGGCGATGTGCCCGCGCGAGGCCAGCCACTGGTTCAGCAGCTCCCAGTTGCCGAAGTGGGGTGCGGCCACGATCACGCCCTTCCCGCCGGCCAGCGCCGCGTCGTACAGGGCTTCGCCGTGGCGCTGCTTCAGGTGCAGGCGCAGGTTGTCGGCCGGCCTCTGGCTCCACAGCCGCAGCGTCTCGATGGCCTGCAGGGCGGTGGAGCGCAGCAGCTCGCGGTGCAGGCGGTCGCGCGCCGGACCGTCCAGTTCCGGGTAAGCCAGTTCCAGGTTGCGCCGGGTGACGCGGCTCTCGCGAGCGTTGAGACGGACCCACGTCCACGCCAGGGCATGCGCGAACCCCCGCAGCACTGGCCAGGGCAGGCGGGCGAACAGAGTGGTGGCGCGGTAGACCAGCCGGGCTTTGCGTTGCGGATTCATCGGCGCCAGTTTAGCCAAGGGCGCTGCTATCGTGGCCGGCCCTGTTCATTGGAAGCCCACGATGCTCGTCCTGATCCAGCGCGTCAGCCAGGCCGCCGTCCATGTCGACCAGGAAGTGGTGGGGCAGATCGGCCCCGGCCTGCTGGCCCTGGTCGGCATGGAACCGGGCGATACCGAGGCCCAGTTGCGACGGATGGCCGAGCGCCTGCTGGGCTACCGGGTATTCGCCGACGAGGCCGGGAAGATGAACCGGTCGCTGCGCGACACCGGCGGCGGCCTGCTGCTGGTCAGCCAGTTCACCCTGGCCGCCGATACCCGTTCGGGCATGCGCCCCAGTTTCACGACCGCCGCACCGCCGGACGAGGCTGAACGCGGGTTCAATCGATTTGTCGAGATCTGTCGTGAAAATCACGCGCCCGGGGTGGAAACGGGCCGATTTGGTGCCCATATGGTCGTCAGCCTGGTCAATGACGGTCCCGTGACCTTCCTTCTCAGGCCCTGAGCCTGCGGGACCACCGCCCGGCAGGCGGGGCCCCGGGCTGGTATAATGCTACGTTCCCTATTTCTCCCTAGCCGGTGGCGCGAGCACTACATGGCCAACGAACGTCCTGCCCAATCCGAAATCAAGCAACTGATCAGCAAGGGCCTGGAACAGGGCTACCTGACCTACGCCGAAGTCAATGACCATCTGCCGGACGACATGGTCGACCCGGAACAGATCGAAGACATCATCGGCATGATCAACGGCATGGGCATTGATGTCCATGAAGTTGCGCCGGATGTGGAAACCCTGCTTCTCAACGATGGCAACACCGGCAACCGCGAAGTCGATGACACCGCGGCTGAAGAAGCTGCCGCCGCGCTGAGCGCGCTCGACACCGAAGGTGGCCGTACCACCGACCCGGTGCGCATGTACATGCGCGAAATGGGCACCGTCGAGCTGCTGACCCGCGAAGGCGAAATCGCCATCGCCAAGCGCATCGAGGAAGGCCTTTCGCAGGTCCAGGCGGCCCTGGGCCAGTTCCCGGTTTCGGTCGAGTCGCTGCTGAACGACTACGAAGCCCACAAGGAAGGCAAGAAGCGCCTGGCCGAAGTGATCGTCGGCTTCAACGACCTGGTCGACGAAGAGCCGGCACCGCCGGCGGTCGTTGCCGATGACAGCGCCGATGCGGACGCCGAAGGCGACGAGGACGAGGACGACGATGTCGACGGTGGCGATGAAGAAGCCGCACCGACCGGTCCGGATCCGGAGGAAGTCGCCGCGCGCATGCAGGCACTGAGCGATGCCTTCAACGCTTTCAAGAAGGCCGCGACCAAGGGCGACAAGAAGAACCTGCCGCGCCTGCGCGAAGAGATGTCGGCGGTGTTCGTCACCCTGAAGCTGCCGCTGCCGCTGACCGACGTGCTGACCAAGCAGTTGCGCGACACCATGGCCGACATCAAGTCGCATGAGCGCCGTGTGCTGAACCTGGCCACCGTCACCGCGCGCATGCCGCGCAAGGACTTCATCCGTTCCTGGGAAGGCAACCAGACCAACCTGGAGTGGGTGGAAGACGCACTGAAGCGCAAGCAGAAGTGGTCGTCGGCCCTGCGCGAAGTGAAGGACCAGATCATCGCCGAACAGCAGGCGACGATCGACATCGAGAAGCTGACCCAGCTGGACCTGGAAGAGCTGAAGGAAATCAGCCGTGCCATGGCCTACGGTGAAGCCAAGGCACGCAAGGCCAAGAAGGAAATGGTCGAGGCCAACCTGCGCCTGGTGATCTCGATTGCCAAGAAGTACACCAACCGTGGCCTGCAGTTCCTCGACCTGATCCAGGAAGGCAACATCGGCCTGATGAAGGCCGTGGACAAGTTCGAGTACCGCCGCGGCTACAAGTTCTCGACCTACGCCACCTGGTGGATCCGCCAGGCGATCACCCGCTCGATCGCCGACCAGGCGCGCACCATCCGAATTCCGGTGCACATGATCGAGACGATCAACAAGTTGAACCGCATTTCCCGCCAGATGCTCCAGCAGTACGGCCGCGAGGCTACGCCGGAGGAGCTGGCCAAGGAAATGGACATGCCGGAAGACAAGATCCGCAAGGTGATGAAGATCGCCAAGGAGCCGATCTCGATGGAAACCCCGATCGGCGACGACGAGGATTCCCATCTGGGCGACTTCATCGAGGACACCAACGTGGAGTCCCCGATCGAGAACACCACCAACATCAACTTGTCTGAAACCGTTCGCGACGTGCTGGCCGGCCTCACCCCGAGGGAAGCCAAGGTGCTGCGCATGCGCTTCGGCATTGACATGAACACCGACCACACGCTGGAAGAGGTCGGCAAGCAGTTCGACGTGACCCGCGAGCGCATCCGCCAGATCGAAGCGAAGGCCCTGCGCAAGCTGCGTCACCCGAGCCGTTCGGAGCAGCTGCGCAGCTTCCTGGATATCGATTGATAGCCAGCGGCTGTTGAAGCGTTGAGAGAGACCCCGCCTGGTGCGGGGTTTTTCTTTGGTCGTTCCCGGCCATGCCGCTCGGATCCTGCCGATGTCGCGTCTGCCATTTGATTACTTCCTGCGGTGGCCGCACGCTGACCGTGCAGATGCTCAACACATCGCGTAGGCAGGCCGGTCTCCATCGGCGCTGATGCAAGCGCGCAGCAGGTCACGTACATCACATGCGGCCTGCGGCACTGATTTGCCATGCATCCGGAGTAACGCCATGAATGATGTGGAGCACGATCTGTCTGATTCCCGGCAGACTGATTTTTCGTCGCTGCTTGATTGGGATGAGGTGATGCAGGATGAGCGTGAGGATCGGCTGGGGTTTGCCCGCCGCACGACGTATGCGTTGCTGACGCTGTCTGGTGCGGAACTGGTCGAGGGCTTTGACGGCGGCAACCAGAAGGCACTGGAAGAGGCCAGGAGGACGGTGGCGCTGTTCCAGGCACATCTGCGGCGGCAGATGTGGTTTGCGGACGTGGCGGAGAAGCGGTTGGGGCGTGTTGGTGAGGCTCTTGCAGCTGCCGGGTAGCCGATCGAGCGTGGCCTCCACTACACTGTGGCGCTGCGCAGGGCCTATAGCTCAACGGTTAGAGCAGGGGACTCATAATCCCTTGGTTTCAGGTTCGAATCCTGATGGGCCCACCATCGAATCAGGCACTTAGGATCATCCGCAGTGCCTTCTTCGTCAAGCCAGTGCCGCGCGGTGACCGCTCGGTGACCGTTTATGATCCGCTGCTGTCGCAGTTGGCCGCTGGCCGCCCCACATCCTCGGGCGTCCACTGCGGTGCGCTCCTGCGTGCGCGGATCCAACGCTGTATGTCGCTCTGGTACCAGCGAGTTCCGCCGCCGACCTTATGCCTGGGCGGGAAAGTGCCCTTCTCCATCTCGCGGTAGATGTAGCTCTTCTTCATCCCGGTCTGGGCTTCGACCTGCTCGAGCTTCAGCAGGACTTCGGGGAAGTTCTCAGCTGCGCCCATCTCGGGCCTCCGTTACTTCAGTGGTGGGCGCCAACAGCAGCGCAGTGTGCGAATCCGACCGTGCCGTGGTCACAAGGTTTGCGATCTGTGTCAGGTCCATTGTGGGGTCATCGAAAAGGGCGAGGCCGATCTGGGCCGACAGCCGCTGGGTTGCCGTCGCCGCCAGTGGCGCCGGCGCGTCGATGGTGGCGAGGGCGTATGTACGCCAGGCGTCGCACGCGGCCTGCAGCTGCGGCTCGCCGGCAAACGTGAAGGTCAATGCGCGGCCGCCGCCGCTGGCGGGGCGCGTGCTGGTCAGGGCGGTTTCGAGCGCTGCTGCAACCGCTATGGCTGCGCGCTGCTGGTGAATTAGTGGTGACCGCTCGCCTGCGGCGGCCTTGATGTGCTCAACGGTCAATGGGATTTCTCCTTCGTATGCTCATCGATAGATTTACGCAGCTGCGCAATTCGGAAACCCCACTCGTCCCTTTCCCGCTTGCCTTCACGCTTCAACGCTCGCTCCAGTCGGTCGAGCAGCGGGAGAACCCAAGAGGGATTGAACGGCTGGGGTTTCAGCGCGATAGGCGCCGGCGGCTTGGGCGGGTTGCAGTACGGATCGGCCCAATCGAAAGGGTCGTTACAAACGGTGCAGTGCGTTCGGTCCGCCGACCAGATGTGATCACGATCCTCCCCAGCCCTGCGGAGCTCGTGGAGCAAAGGCTGGGTATAAAGCGCCCGCACTCGTTCGCCAGCTGCAAGGGCCCGGTACCACTGTTTATCATCGATCTGATACCAGAACGATCCGCCCCATTGCTCGAGCCTGACGGACCGCTGCTGGCCAAACAGACACATCAGCGTGGTGGCCCATCTATTCACCTGATCGGCCGGCACTGCGTGACCGGCTCGGCCTGCGGCTTGCATCTCGCGCACAGCGTCACTCGCCGTCGGCGGCGGTGCTGTGGTGATGGTCGAAGCATCGCCGCTCATGCTCCGCCCTCGAGCAGCATCTTGGGATCTATGTTCCACCCGGCCTCGCGAGCTGCACGCAGGCGCAGCTCGTTGGCGTCGAACTCGTCCAGCTGCAGCGTTGTGATCGCGCCCTCAACCTGATGCGGCTGCAGGGGGCGGGACGTTCGGCCAAACGCGCGCCAAACGCTGAATACTTGGCAGCCCCAGGCGGGCGCAAGGCATGCCAGCTGCTTGCCGTGCTCCCGGCAGTGACGGCGGATCATGTCACGCGCGGTGATGTGGGCGGGAACAGCGTCGCGCAGAGCAGCGCGGATAGATGCAGCATTGCGGCCGGGGCTCATGCGACGTCTCCAAACGAAAGGCTAGGCTGTGCGACCCGGAGTCGTGCTTCGGCGATTGCGGCGTATTCGGGGTTCAACTCGCAGCCCAGCCACTGCCGGCCTAGGCGTTCGGCGACCACCGCGGTTGTGCCAGCGCCCATGAAGGGGTCCAACACCAGGCCGCCGGCGGGCGAGCCGGCCAGAATGCACGGCTCGATCAGCTGCTCGGGGAAGGTGGCGAAGTGCGCCTCCTTGAACGGTGTCGTGGCCACGTTCCAGACGCTGCGCTTGTGGCGCTTTTCCGACGTCGCCCGGAAGGCCTCGCGCCCCGGCAGCGCATTGGTTTTGCCATCGAAGCCGCCGCGCGGCACCGCGGGGCGCAGCCGAGACTGCGCAGGAGCGCCGGGCACAGGGCCACCCTGCGGCGGGTAGTTGTTGATACCCGCGGCCGGTTCCTTGATGGCCTCCATGTCGAAGAAGTACCGCGGCGACTTGGACAGCAGGAACAGGTATTCGTGGGCCTTCGTACAGCGATCGGTCACGCTCTCCGGCATCGGATTCGGCTTGGCCCAGATAATGTCTTGGCGCAGGAACCAACCGTCTTCCTGCAGCGCAAATGCCACGCGCCATGGGATGCCGATCAGGTTCTTGTCAGGCAGACCTGTAGCCGTCTTGTTGCGGCCGCCGCCGCCGAGCCCATGCAGGGCGGCCGCAGCCTTGCCGCCAGTCGATCCGCCCCATTTGCTGTCGGTGGCATAGCTGTCGCCCAGGTTGAGCCACAGCGTGCCGTCATCGCGCAGCAGGCGGCGGACCTCGCGGAATACAGCGACCAGGCGCGCGACATACTCGGCTGGCGTGTCTTCCAGGCCGATCTGCCCGGCCACGCCATAGTCGCGCAGGCCGAAGTAGGGCGGGCTGGTCACGCAGGTCTGCACCGAGCCAGCGGCCATGCCGCGCATCACTTCCAGGCAGTCTCCGACGTGGATCATGCGGCGCACCTCCGCCAGCACCAGCGCAGCCCATTGCGCGCGGCGCGGCATGCGCGGCTGATCGCCCACAGGGTGGCGATGCCGGCCGCAAACCAGGCTAGGGCGAACACATGGACCATTGCAGCGGTGAGCAGCTGGTCATTCATGGGCTGCCTCCGTTCGTAGCGATGGCGTGGCAGAATGCCGGCCGATCCTCAGCGGCAGTTCGATATGTGTTTGATTATTTTTTACCTTCTGGACTGGGGCCTGCTGGCACAGATCTGGAGCGGAATGAGCCCCTGTATGACCCCGGGTCTGGGCGACTGTGTGGTTTGGTGGGATGCGTTTGCGGCAGTTGGTGCGATCGGTGCGGTAATTGCCACGGTCGTATTGGGCGTATTCACCTATCGTTTGGGCGTCGCAGCTAACAACGCCAGCGACGCTGCGCTGAAGCTTGCTGCGGACGAGGAGAAGCGACAGAAAACGCGCGAAGGACGAGAAAAGACCTTGGTGCTTGTTCAGATCAACGGAGAAGTGACTGACAACCAGAAAGAGCTCGCCGACATTCATAGGCGTCTGGATGGGCCACTCGCAGATGAGCTTTTCGTGACCGATGATATTTTCCGTCAGGCGATGCTCGACAGGCTTACAAAGGTGGAGTTTCCAATAACCAATCAGCTTGTTGATCGCCTTCATTACCTCGATGATCCCATTGGGCCCGCGTTGGTGCGGTGTGTCGCGATGCT
This sequence comes from Stenotrophomonas maltophilia group sp. RNC7, assembly GCF_030910085.1. Taxonomy (NCBI): domain Bacteria; kingdom Pseudomonadati; phylum Pseudomonadota; class Gammaproteobacteria; order Lysobacterales; family Lysobacteraceae; genus Stenotrophomonas; species Stenotrophomonas maltophilia group sp. RNC7. Next base: position 114,614 of record NZ_JAVFVN010000740.1, read on the forward strand.
CAGGTCGCTCAATCGAAAGGGCGCTGCGGTACGCGATGGGCGTGATCGAACCAACACTAGAGAGCACTATCAGGTGCTTTGTATTGCCACCCAAGTATTGTCTGAGGATCTCGAGTCGGTTCGTCTGGCTTGCGCCAAAGCCATCATTGACTCCGGGGTGGACGCGAGCCGTATTGCGCGTGCGGAATCGAACGATGAAGGTCACTCGGCTGGAGACAATCGGGCCGCTGACTAGTAGTTCGTCCGAACGCTCAGCCATTGCCCACCGCCTGGCTGTCGATCTTGGCAAGTGCGTCGGAAAACTGCTGCTTCATCGCGCGGCCACTGGCGGCCACTTCCTCTCGGGAATAGCCATCAACTGAGGCGCAGATGGTTGCCAGCCCCTCAGCGGCCTGCAGGGCCTCGCGCACCGCGTCCAGGTCCACGGCCTGCGCCGGCTTGTACTCCTCGGCCGCCTCGATGGCGTTCTGCCACGGGCAGTTGGCGTTGCTGTGTTCGCCGATATCCACGCCAGTGATCCGAGCTATTTGATCGGCCAGCTCGTCGGCTACTTCTTCGCAGCGGTCGCGCTGGTCGATGATTTCGTCCAAGGCTCGGTCAGTCGCTTCATCCACCCCCACCGGCTGGCGGGCGGCGTTGCCCGGCAGCGGTGTGTCGAAGCGCAGCGCGTTATTTGCCTCCTGCTTCGCCCGGATCTTTGCCATTACCTCGGGCTGGCTGATGCGGGCCAGCTCGGCGTCGCCAGAAGCGTGCATGTCGATGCCCGCCACCCAGCAGTAGCCGGCAAGGGTGACCATGACGCCGCCGACTTCCTGCGCAGGCTCGCCGACCGGGCGACCGAACACATAGTCGACTAGGGTGGCCACGCGCGCGTTGTCGTAGCCGTGGGCCTGCAGCAGCTCCAGCACCTCTTCCAGCAGGCGGTCGCCGCGCTCGGTCATGTTGCTGTAGAGCGACGGTAGGAAGCACTGGCCCATCCACTCGGCCACGCCGGCCTGAAAGCTGCGCCCCACCTGCTGGCGAGCGACGATGGCGGCGTCGAGTGCGAGGATTGCGGATTTCAGAGATTGAGCTTCATGCGTGCTCATGCCGCTAAGGATGTCGTTCATCAAGGCGCGGTTGTGTGCGGCATTCGCTACGATCCTCGCTGCTTCAATCAGCGCATCCCCCTGACCACGCGGAGAGGGCTGGGCGGCCGGGGTGGTAGCCATTTGGCGATCAGCCACAGTGCACCTCCCTGGTGTTGATCAGATTGAGCAACGTCGTCGCGAAGTCACTGGCGTGGTGCGCGCTACGGGCCATGTCTTTCAGCACCGACTTCAGGTGGTTTTCGGTGCTGACGGGCATCGTCCTCAGCACGGGGCCATGCCGGCGGGAAGCCTCTTCCTGGCACTGGCTTAGAAGATCAGCCAGCACTGGCTCGCGCGCTGCGGCTGCTTCACCATTCAGTGCAATGTCCAGCTGGCGCACCAAGTAGGCCTGCGCATCCTCCTCGAGCGAGAGCATGGCGTCATGGCTGATCAGTGGCGCTGCGGCGGCGAGCCCGGCGCGGATGGCCTCGGCGTAGCCCTTCTGGGTACCGTGAATGGCGTAGGCAGCGCGGAACGCTTCAATCGCGCTGTCGGGGATCGGTGTTGAAGATTTGGCGTCGCTGGGCTGAGGCTGTTTCATTCGGGAGATCTCAGGCTGCGGTGGTGGCCGGCTTCTCGGCCATGGCTGCCAAGCGCTCAAGGCGTTTGGCTTCGGCGATGTAGTAGTCGTGGCGGTCCTGACGGACCTTCGCGGAGAAGAACGGATCGGTCAGTGCGTGCTCGGCGGCGGCGCGGTTGGCCTTGGCCAGGCGGGCTGGGTCGTGGTCGAAGATGTCGAGTTGGTTGCGGAGGTCCATGGATGCTGCCGGCGAAGCGTCAGCGGAGTTGTGTGCGTGGCCAGAGGGCCGGCATCTGCCGTTGCCACGCTGCGTAGCCCACCTGGGTGCCGTTCTTGAGCGAGCGCTGCAGGATCTGGCCGAACTGCACGCGCAGCGAGAACCAGCGGCACGGGTGGGCAGCAACTGCCGCCGCGTACCGCTGCAGCCTCTCTTCGGGCGTAGGTGCCGCCGTGCTGACGATCACCGCGTCCAGGCCGCCGCCGATCGGATGCAGGCCGTCCATCAGCGCACCAACCTGTGCAGGTTCGGCGCGACGCGCTGGCGTTGCTCTTCCGCCTCGCGCTGACGCTGCGCGCTCGCTTGGTGCGTGCAATTCACACGGTAGGGATGGCGGCGGGGGCGCTTCGCGCGCTCCAAGGCCGCGCGCTGGTCGGGCGTCAGATCGGGTGCTGGGAGCTTGATCGCAGGCGCCCTCATGCGGCACCGCCTTGTGCCCGCATCATGCGGCGAAGGTTCTTGCGCACGTCGGCAATGGCTCGGCCGGCGCTGGCGCGGCGCTCCAGCACTGCGCGCGCGGCAACGTCGGCGGCGGCGGCGACCAGGTTCGGGTCAAAGCCCATACCAGTGGCGGCCGTAGCGGCTGCCTTGGCGGCGACGGCCGCGCGCTGTGCGAGGGGGTAGGTGATGGCGGCGATCATGCTGCACCGGCCTGGCTGATCGTGTAGCCACGGCTGCGGGTGGCATTGATGCGGTAGCCGTGCTGGGCCAGCTTCTGGCGCAGGCGGCAGATGGTCACCTCGACGGTGTTCGACTTGCGGCCGGAGGCGCCGTAGATCTCCCGCTCGATCTGGAAGCGGCTGATCGGGGTGTCACCTGCGTTGATGATCAGCTGCAGCACCCTAGATTCAGTGGGGCTCAGGGGCAGGCGCTGTGTACCGATCATCGCGGCGCGCGGTTCGGTAAGGAGGCCGGTGATCACGGCGCCACCTCCACGAAGGCCAGTTCGTGCATGACGCACTGCGCCCGGGCCAGCACCGGGGAGGTGCTCGGCTCTTTGCCGTCTGCGGTCGACAGGGGGACAACCGCATTGGCCCGGACGCATGCCGCCGGGGAAATCTCATAGGAGCCACTCAGGACGGCATCTGCCGCGTCGAGGGCAAGCTGCCAGCGCGCCGGCTCGAAGTTTTGCGTCAGCGCCGCAGTGACGCCTGCCGCACAGTCGGGCACCCGGTCTGCATCGCGGAAGGCGTTGAGGGTCGTGTTGGCGACGGTGGCACGCAGTGCCCAATCGTCCCCGGCGGCCAGCTCATACACAGCCAGAGCGGCGCAGATGCGGGGGCTGGTGATCACCAGCCCGTTCGGCGCGTCGTCTGTAGCCGCGGCGGGTGCATCGGAGGGGGTGGCCCAGGCAACCACGCCCAGGGCGATGAAGCACGCCAAGGCGGCCATGCCGACGCGGGCGGTGCGCTTGGTGCTGAGGGTCAGGGGCATGAACTCTCTCCGGTTCGGGAAAGGCACAGGGCGCTATGCTCTGCGCCAAGGACTTTTAGGGGGCAGAGGGATGGGATCTGTTGGTTGGATGGGCTACGTGACGTTCGCCATCGCGCTGCTCGGCGCGGTCCTTGGTGTGATCAACACCGTGATCGCCTACCGCCGTGGAGCCGTCCGTTGGAAGGTCATTCCGCGCTTGCAGATGGGTAAGAACGGATCGCTCGAGCTCTTTGTCGATCTCGTAAACACCGGGCGCATACCCGTGTCGATCGAAAAGGTGAGCTTGGCCGGGGGTGTGAAACTTCAGACGCGGTCGGAAGGGCTCACGGACAAGTACGGACACCCAGGTTTTCCGCTCCTGCTCAATCCTGGCAAGAAGCGGACAATCGGCCCGGTGCACGGTGCCACACTCAATGAAGTAGTTGTGCTCAAGCCGATCACGATCGTGGCCGAGACCGAGGATGGCCGCTGCATCAAGGCTCGCTGCACCGGCCTGCGTGAGCTCTACATGCAGCTCGAGGCTGCAAAGACCGAGCCAGCGGCGTAGTGGCGGGGGGAGGATCAACCACCAAGGCCTCATGGCTATCAGGCCGACGCGGGCGGTGCGCTTGGTGCTGAGGGTCAGGGGCATTGCTAGGTCTCCGTAGGCGGCAGAAGCCGGCTGTGGCTCTATAAAAGCATGCTAATACGGAGAATGCAAGCACGCTTATTCAGCGTACTTCTACGCTAATCGCTGATTGGAGCAGGGGATGTAGAGATGGACTGGCGGAAAGCCTTTGTTTTTTTGGCCGGCGGAGTCATAGGAGCGGCCAATGCAGCGGCGCAGCCGTTGGTTGTCGTCAAAGAGGGAACGGAAGAGACGAACCCAGTCGAGCGCTCCCTTGCTGCAACTGCGGGGGCTCCGTTTGAATTCATGGGCATCACGCTTGGAGCGCCATTGGGTCCCGAGTGCCCGCGCGAGCAGATCCCGCATGCTGGGGCGGTCTACAATCTGGGTGCTGCGAAGTCAGCGTGCTGGGTGGCAACCGGCATGCAGCCAGGGGCCCGGACCAACACGACCAACAATGACCTGTTGACGGTGGTGCCGCTCAGCAACAAGAGGCCCACTGGAACAGGATCGGTCACGGCGGTCGTCGTCAACGGGGTGGTCGAAGGCCTGACAATCTCGACCGATGGTTTCGTGCATGCTCAAGAACTGTTCGAGCAGCTGAAAATGAAGCTGGGCGCGCCGACAAAGCACGACACAGTGCAGTTGGTTTCCGGTGTTGGCGCCAACTTCGTTAGTCCGAGAGCAGTTTGGGAACTGCCCGGCACGTATGTCCAGTTCAACGGCATTGTCGGAGCCGTCAACTCAGGGATCATCCTGGTGTATACCGAGAAGGGCAAAGCTCGAGAAGCGGCGCGCCAGCAGCAGCGCGCTAAATCCTTCTGATTTCAGACTTCTTGGGCACTTCGTAGCAGCGCCAGGCCCAGGATCTTTCCGCCCACATGAAGCTGATCCGCTTCTTGTGGCGGCACAACCTCGCTCAGGTACTTCCTGTTGGTGCTGATGACATGCAGGCCATCCCGCAGCAGCTGCAGGCGTTTGACGTAGGTCAGTCCATGCAGATTGATCAGGTACAGGCCATCGCCGTCGAAGTAATCCTTGGCGACGTCCACGAACACCACGTCGCCATTCTTGATGTCGGGATACATCGAGTCCCCGCGCACGGTCACCAGGCGCACACGGTCGCCCTCGGGCACGAACCCCAGCTGCTGGCGAACCTGCCACTCTGCGATGTCGAGCTCCCGGACCACGTCCGGGTAATCCTGATTCATTGCGCCAAAGCCCCCTGAAGCCTCGCCTTCCATTACTCGAAGGCGAACATAGCCAGCGGGTGTCTCACTGTCTGATATCGAGGACCCGTGAGACTCGTCCGAGCGCTCGGGCAGCTCACCAGTGATCAGCCATTCGACCCGGAAAGGCCTGTAGACACGGGCCAGTTTCACCGCCGTCTCGCCGCTGAGCGACTTCGTCTTGCCGTCCTCCAGCTGGTAGAGCGCTGATGCGGTGATGCCGGCACGACGCGCGGCATCGGCGGGTTCGGTAATGCCGCACTCAGTTCGTGCGCGCTTCAGGCGGATAGCGAGGGCTGTAGTCATGTTAGCGAGCTTATTAGTCCGTTAAGTAAGCGTGCTTGCACGCGTAATGAAAGCGTGCTTATATAGATGGCATGAACATGCCCCGGATCACCAAGGAAGAAGCCATTGCCGCTTACGACGGCAATGCCGCCGCGCTCGCACGCGCTCTCGGAATCACGCCGTCGGCTGTCTATCAGTGGCCCGATGGGCAGATCGACGATCTGTGGGCGCTGAAGCTGCGCTTCGTGCTGATGCCAGCCCACTTCCAGGCGCTTGAGCGACCTGCGGAAAACGACCCGGACGCTGACCGGATTGTGCCAGTGGAGGGGGTTTGACCATGCCTCCGGAGCATGTGAATTCGATTCGAATTGCCCTGTCGCTACCACCAGGGTGGCGCCTCGAGAAGCTGGCCGAGGGCCGCTATGCCGTTCGGTCAGTCGATGGCCGTGGGCCCGGTCAGCGGGGGCCGAACCACCATGTTGATGTCCGCAACGTCGCCCTCGCTCACGAACGAGAACGAAACGTTGGCTGGCAAAAGGAAGGTCACCGACGAACCTGAGTTGAAGCGGATCGTGACGTCCACGTCCCGGCCGTTGGGATTGTTGACCGTGTTCTGTTTGCCGGGCTTGGGCTCCAGTGAAGTCCTCAAAACCTGATCGTTTTCCATGTCGCACTCCCTGCGTGCTCTGTTGTTGGCACATCAAGCTTAACGCCGGGAGTGCGGCACCCCAAATCGAAACATTGGTCGTCCTGTCCATGGCGACCACTTTGCATCGCCTCCCGAGGTGCGTAAATGAAGCCTGATCCTCAGTACCACGAGCCGCGCTCTGCGGTGGTGTTCCGGCACACGACCGACGCCATCCGCAACAGCGGCCACACCGACAGCAGCCTTGCCCAGGCGATCGCCGAGCAGTACATGGCGGACGTAGCGCCAGCCGAGCGCATTCTGCACTTCCATGTCGGTGTAGACGCCGACAGCACCGAAAAAGCGCTGAAGTCCAACGGCCAGCTCATTGCCCGCATCCGCAATGGCACGGTCAAGATGCCTGTTGACCTGGAAGAGTCGTGGGTTCGTGCGCTGCCGCCGCACTGGCGCGACGCCTGCTCGCGCGAACTGGCCCAGCGCTATGGCTTTCTCGGTGCCCGTATTCCGATGATGGAGCCGCATGCCGGCGTGCTGGCTGTGGCCCGCCTGTCGGTGGAGTTCGGTCACACGCTCGAAGCGATCACCAACGTCCTGGCCGACGGCCGCATCTGCCCGAAGGACATACCTGAGCTGCGCCGCGCGCTGGACGAGATCGGTCAGCTCGAGGCGGAACTGGTGACGGCCAAGCGCTACGTGTCGGGTCACCTGCAGGATCTGGCGCCGCGAGCGGTGCAGGGTGCGCAGCGATGAGCGGCGGTGCAATGGTCAGCTGGGCAATCGCCGTGGTCAGCGAATTCGACAGTGCCGGCCGTCGAATCCCCGAGAGTGTGGTGCCGCTTCTGCCCATGGTGGATGTAGTCCTCTGGGCAAAAGAGCAGCCGCAGCCGGTGCGTGTTGATGCACTTCAGAAGCGATTCGGCCTTTCGCGCGCGACGGCATATCGCTGGCAGCTCGCGCTGCAGGACCTCAACGATCCGGCGGCCGCCAGGCGGCGGCTTCCCGGCCTGCGGCAGCTGAGCACCGCGATGGGGCGTGAGGTTCCCGTATCGGGTCATGCGGGGGCGACAGGATGAACATCAGTCCGACCCTCGGTCTGCGCTGTGGCCCTGCGCTCCGCACCGCTCCGGTTGAGCGAGAGCCGACCGTAGCTCCGGTAGCCGCCGCGATGTCTGAAAAGAAGCAGCGGCGCAGCGCGCCCCAGCACGCCCTTGCCGGCTACAACACCACCAGGATCGTCATGGAATTCATGCGCTGGGCAGTCGAGCTCAGCGATTTCCCAACCGTCGAGGCCATTGTTCGGCACTTCGGCGTGAGCCGCGCCACAGCGTACCGCTGGCGCAACAGCCTGGGTGAGACATACCGGCTGGAGACGCTGCCGCCCAACGAGCATGAGCTGACCAGGATTGGCAGCTCCGGTGCTGCGGCACGCGGCAAGCACGGTGCCGGGGAACCCTGATGATCTACTTCGAGATGTATCCGGGCGACTACCTCAAGGACACGACCCGACTGTCCGTGACCGACCACGGCGTCTACTTCAAGCTGATGCTGGCGTACTACTCGGAAGAGCAGGCGCTGCCAGAGAGCCTGGCCGAGCTGTACATCATCGCCGGCGCAATCACTGCGGCGGACAAGGCTGCGGTCAAGAAGGTCGCCGAGCGCTACTTCCCCTTGGCAGAAGACGGTTTGCGGCACAGCAAGCGCTGCGATGAGCAAATTGCCAAGGCGCAAGGCCGTATTGCCGAGGGCCAAGGCCGCCGCGATGCCCGAAAGAGCAATGAAACTGAGCGCCAGGCGCGGACCCGAGCACGCAGAACCATGCTGTTCGAAGACCTGCGCGCGGTCGGCGTCGTGCCGGACGGGATGGTCACGATGGCACAGCTGAAGGCGCTCCATGTCACGCATGTCACGGGCGACGAACGCGTGACGCTCGACCAGTTGTCACGCGTGACATGTCACGCAGAGTCACGCGTGACAGGTGGTGTGAACACAGGTGTGAACACGGGTACCCAGACCCCAGACCCCATTACTACTCCAGATACATCACATCTCACTCAAGGATCTCTGGGAGGCGTGACCGACGCGGGGCGTGCGTGCTTGCTGATGCGCAAGGCCGGTTGCCATTCCACCAACCCGAGCCACCCCGACCTGCTGGCCGCCCTGAAGGAGGGTGTGACGCCGGAGACGCTGGGGCACACGGTCGCTGAAGGGCTGGCGCGATCGCCACCGGTCACGAACCCGTTCCCTTGGGCAATCAAGACCGCCCGCAACCGCCATGCGGCAGGCGCAATGCCCGCAAACCCCAATACCACCGGAGGCACCAATGCAAGCCATCAGCCAGGTTCTGCCGATCAGGTCACAGAGCAACGGCGACAATTCGAGCAGCGCGCGGGAATTGGCGGCTTTGGCGGAACGGGCGGCGACGTCATCGACGTCGAGTTCGAGCCCGTCCACCACTGAGCCGGACCAGCGCGCGGTGAGCATGCTGTGGACGGTGTGGGAACGGATGGCCGGCATGTTTCCCGGGAAGTGGGTGCGTGAGAACGGCTCGGCCCCGGTGAACAACGCGGGGAGCCTGACCACCGCTGGTGAACTGTGGTTCCAGGTGCTGGTTGGCATCACCCCACGACAGGTCGCCGACGGTATGGGCAACTGCCTGCGCAGTGCGCTGCAGTGGCCGCCGAACCCCGGGCAGTTCCGAGCCATGTGTCTGGGCGTGCCGTCGTTGGCCGAGGTCGATGGCCAGATGCGACCCGGCCAGGCACATAGCGGGTTCACCGTGCTGGTGCGGTCGAATCTGGACCTGCACGCCTACGCCACGGCCGAGAGCGGCGCGCAGCAGCAGCGCATGTTGGCCAACGCCTACGAGAGGGCGGTGAAGCACGTCATGGACGGCGGCGCCGTGCCCGAGGCGATGGCTGCATTGCCTGCACCCAAGCCAGAACTGCACGTGGTGCGCAACCGCGACGCCGCGCGCAGCGCCATGGCGCAGGCCGCGGCGGATCTGGGTTTCGGAGGCACGCATGGAGCCGGCTGAAATCCGCGCCTACCAGCGGCAGCTGCTGCTGTTCTGCTTGGGCATCCACGGCGAGAGCACTGCAGCGGAGGCCCTGGAGCTGATGGGCAACGCCGCGCTCGAGTCAGGCGCGCCGCGCGAGGTGATGCTGCTGAGCACGGCCGCCGTGGCTGGCCTTTTGCGAGAGCTGGACGGTGATGGCCTGGTGCGCAGGTGCGAGAACCGCGACAGCGGCCGCGATGGGCGGCCGGTGGCGACGTGGGCGGCGACTGAGGCCGGCCGCGTAGAGCGTGCGCCGGCGCCGCCCTCGGGTCAGCAGCAGTTGGCCATGCCAATGCTCGCGCCACCATCGGGGCAGCGCACGCGCGGCGGGTTGTCCATGGAACAGCTGATGGCACTGCTTAACGTCGAATTCGACTGCATGCTCGAGCAGATGGACCGCGAGCACCAGGCCGCGCAGCAACGCGCCCGGCAGGAGTTCGACGCATTCCGGCAGCGAGCAATGCGCGTGTGGAGCGCTATGGAGGCATCTGCCTGATGCCGCCGAAGAAGACATCCAGCCGTTCCCTGCGCTACGCAACCGTGCAGGACATGCCGGAAGGCATGCGCCGCCTCTTGCAGGCCAGTGCGCCGGCAGCGGGGCCAGCACCGGCCGCGCCGCGCGCCTACCGGCCAAAAGCCGTCGATCAGCTCGCCGAAAACGCTACCCCTAGCGGCAAGGCGGCTCGCGGTCGCGTGCGTCATCAGATCGGGGAAATGAACAAGACCGAGCAGTCCTACGCCGACTGGTTGCACGCAATGAGACAGCGAGGGGAGATCCTGTGGTTTGGCTTCGAGTGCTGGACATTCAAGCTGGCCAAGGACACCAGGTACACGCCGGACTTCGTGGTTCAGCTGGCCAATGGCGAGCTCTTGCTGGTCGAGGTCAAGGGGCGCTCGAAGGGGGGCAAGTACTTTGCCGAAGACGACGCAAAGGTGAAGGTCAAAGTCGCCGCAGCGGCATTTCCCATGCTTCGAATCAAGATCGTCTGGCCAAGCGCAGACGGTGGCTGGGATGAAGAACACATCGGGTGGAAGGAGCCGAGCCATGATCATTGAAGTTGAACCCGGGTACGGAGTGGACGCAGCTGGCGTGGTGTACTGCTGCAGGCCGATCAACGGCAAAGGGTCGAAGCGCGCCCAGTGGCGTGTGGTTAAAGGTCTCCTCTGCAGCGGTGGCCGATACCTCCAGGTCGCGATCGATGGCAAGAAGCACCTCGTGCACCGTCTCGTGGCACGGGCGTTCCACGGCGCGGCGATGCCCGGTCAAGAGGTCGCCCACATCAACGGCGACGGCCATGACAACCGATCAGCCAATCTGATGTACGTCTCGCATGCTGCGAACGAGGCGATGAAGCAGCTGCACGGTACGGCGCCAAACGGGTCGAGGAACGGCGCTGCTGTCCTTGACGAATCATCAGTGCGGACCATCAGGCGCCTGGTGCAGGGTGGTGGACGTGGCATTCAGCGGCGAATGGCTGAGCAGTTCGGTGTCTCGGAGGCGGCAATTTCAATGGTGGTGACCGGGCGCCGTTGGGCCGGTTCCGAACAACGGGAGTGCAGCAGCGATGAATGAACTGATGATCGGCGGGTTCTCCGTGCGCCGCGACGACGTGGGCAGGTTCTGCCTGAACGATCTGCACCAGGCATCCGGCGGTGCGAAGCGCCACCAGCCCAGCGACTGGCAGCGCCTGAAGCAGACCGAGGAACTGGTGGCCGAGCTGGTCAACTCCGGTGATTCCCGGATTTACCCGGTGCACTCGGTGGCCGGCCGCTACGGCGGCAGCTACGTGGTGCGCGAGCTGGTCTATGCCTACGCCATGTGGATCAGTCCCAGCTTCAGCCTGCAGGTGATCCGCGCCTATGACGCGCTCGCGGCCGGGGCGGCGGCGCCTGACCCGATGCAGGCGCTGACCGATCCGGCGACGCTACGCGCGCTGCTGCTGTCCTACAGCGAGAAGGCCGAGATCCTTGAGGCGCGCGTGCAGTATCAGGAGCCGCAGGTCCGTGCGCTGCTGCGGCTGACCCAGGCTGACGGTGCCTTCAACATCAGCACCGCGGCCAAGATGCTCCAGGTCCAGCCGCGCCAGCTGTTCGCTTGGCTGTCCGAGCACGGCTGGATCTACCGCCGCGCGGGCAGCAAGAACTGGCTGGCCTACCAAACACGCCTGCAGCAGGGCGTGCTGACCCACAAGGCCAGCGTGCAGCGGCTGGAGGGCGAGCCGGACCGCGTGTACGAGCAGGTGCTGGTGACCGCGAAGGGCCTGTCACGACTGGCCGAGAGCATCGACCGTGACCAGATGACCTGGGCGCAGGCCGACGCGGCCACCGGTTTGCAGTCGGCTGCGGAGGTGGCCTGATGTCGGCAGTAGCCGCGCCCGTGGCGGCCCTGACGCCGTGCGGGAACTGCGGCAGCGACGAAGTGCGCATGCGCGCGCGGGGCAGGGCCAGCAGCCGGCGCACCGCGCAGGTCGTGTGCGCGCGCTGCAGCGCCCAAAGTGAGCTGTGCGTCGGCGCAGATGCGGAAGCTCAGGCGGCCAAGGCGTGGGGACACAAACAGCACGCGCCTCCGCTGCCGCCAGCAGCGAGGGTGGTGCGCGACCGAGTGCCGGTGGCAGAACCGACCCTGCAGCGTGACCCGCTCGAACTGATCGCCCGCATGCTGGTTGGCGGAAGCTACCGTGAGCCATCGAACGGCCGGTCGTCCATACAGCCATTGTCGTCCGCCGACATCGCAGGTGCCGTCGGGTTGATGCGAGATCCAGTTGCCAAGCAGGCTGCTGTAGCGGTTGCGCTGCGGGGGCAGGGCGTGTCCTTAGCCTCGCTCGGGAGGGCGCTGGCTAGGCGTGTGATGCGACAGATCCAGTGGGAGCGTCAAAATGGAGCCGAGCTCGCGCTTCGAATGGACGAGCCGGCAGATCGTTGGCGGATGCGCTTGGTACTGCAGGATGCTGTCAACGACTTGGTATGGCCTGAACGAAGGGTCGCTGCGCAGGATGCGGCGAAAGCAGCCAAGATGCGCAAGGGGGCGTACTTGCGGGTGCACGCATTGGCAACCGCAGCACTACGTCAGGCTCTGGAGGATGGCCGACAAGAGTTCAAGGGACGACTGTTTGGAGCACCTACAAAAAAAGGCCCCACTTAGGGGCCTTTTTTGTTGCTCTACTAGGCTGGAGAAAGTTCCATGCCGAATCCTGGCGAGGTGTAACGCTTGGCTTCTCTCTTCATCACGAGCTTGAGCTTTCGCCCACTGGAGTTCGACATCACTTCACGGATAACTGCATCACTCGCTGGTAGCTTGACCGTCTGATCAGGGCTGCGTTTAAACGCGGTGCTCAAAGCAGCGGATAGTCGAGCAATCTTCTTGCAGACGTACTCGATAGACAGCACCAGGGTGAGTACTCCACTCAGGATCACAGACTTCGTGATCAGCAACCTGACCATGTGCACCATAGCCTTACGCATAACCGAATCAACCAGTTTGCGTTCATCAGGCGCCAAACGTTCGAAAGCGGCGTCCCATTCCTTTGTGCTGATCTTCTGACCTCTTATCTTTGCGACAAGTTGAGTCGTGAACATCTGCATAAGGCTCATGTCGTGAGCATAGCGAATGAAGCCATTAATCATCTGCCTACATGCCCTGTAGCCAGGACTCTTGAAGTCCAGCTTTCCTTCGGCGGCCATATCGAACAGCTCATCTCGAAGTTCGAACAAGTTGTAGCGCGCTAGCGCGATAGCGGAATGAGGGTAAACGTTAAAAATCACGTGCCAGATCGCGAGAATGAGCGCGATTACGAACGCTGAACTAATTAACGTGATCATATTCTGTCCCTCTCGTGGGTCTCTCCGTCGTGCCCAAGGTTGCTGCTCGATCTGTCCGGATCCAATTCAGTCTCACGTTCCTTCGTGGTTCTAGATGCTCTTTGAACATGTCCGGCAATAACTCTACGCAGACGCTTGTTAGAACGAATGAAGACGGGCCATGCGGCGAGAGTCACTATTTGGACCCACCAAGCAGGTGCAAGTTCCTTAATGACGTCCCCCAAGCTGCCGCAAAGGTCTACCGCTGCGTTCAGGATGGTCGTCTTGCCGGCTATCTCTCGGATCGACAGCCATCCGCCTGTACACAGAGTGCCGTACTTGATTAGCTGCTTTGCGATTGCAGCCAGGTTGCTGCTAAGCCTGGACGTCTGCATCTGCTTCAGACGTTCCTTCAGGCGTTCGTTTTCCCTAACCAAGTCTTCCCGAGAAGACGGTCCGTGCTTCTTGCTCAAGTTATGGCCCCCCTGCGAGAGCGAACTTTAAGCCATCCGGATAGGTTTTTGTTAAGATTTCGTTATAGGCTGCGGGGGCGCACCATCATGCGGACTGGGCTGATGTTCAGGAACATTACCGCAGTCGTCGCGAAACTTACCGCACTCGATCGAATGCGGTAAGGAACCTTACCGCAGTTGCAGCGGGAACCAGGATTGGTGTGCAATCGATACCGTGGGCGAGATTCCGATCCGTTCCACTCAACGGCCGCAGGCCTGGACTCGGGAGGTCCAGTCACCTGCGGTTCGTCGTTTCTGGGCGGGTTGCCAGATGGGCGCGCATGCAAGCACCCAAGCGCCGCCGCAGTTCGCGCGTTTCGGCCCGTCCCATTGGCTTAAGCCCCTGCCGCTACCCTGAGAGCGCGCGCAGTGTTCAACCGCTTCACTCGCCTCAGTGTCCCAGCTCGAACCGTTAGCGGCGGCGTGGGCGCTCAGCGGAGCGAGCTCATCTATACAACCTAGCCAGGCACCGGGTCTGGCTGTGTACCGTGCTCCGCCTACGCGGCGGGGCTGAACCTCTGCAGGAACCGAAATGACGCAGATCACTCCCCAACAGGCTGGCGGCGTGAACGTCGTGGCCTTTCTCGACATGCTCGCCTGGTCCGAAGGGACGGACAACGGCAGGCAGCCCACGAACGACCGCGGTTACGACGTGCTGGTCGGTGGTGGCTTGTTTCGGGGCTACGCTGACCATCCTCGCGTGCTGGTGGACCTGCCGAAGCTCAAGATCCAGTCAACCGCAGCCGGCCGGTACCAGCTGCTGCGCCGCTACTACGATGCGTACAAGAAGACGCTCGGCCTCAAGGACTTTTCGCCCTTGAGCCAGGATCTGATTGCGCTGCAGCAGATCCGTGAGCGCCGCGCGCTGCCGCTGATCCAGGCGGGCAAGATCCGGGAAGCCATCAAGGCGGTCAGCAACATCTGGGCCAGCCTGCCGGGCGCTGGTTACGGCCAGCACGAACACAAGATTGCCGACCTGTTAGCCGTGTACCGCAAGGCCGGCGGGACGGTGGCGCCGTGATCGGGGTCGACGTGGACTGGCAGGCCATTGGCACAGCAGTTGGCGGCCTGATGGTAGGCGCTGGCGGTGTGGCGCTGTGGTGGCGCAAGCAGTTTGTAGAGACAGCCAGGGAAGGGGCCGAGGTCAACGTGATCCAACTGATGCGCGAGGAAGTGACGCGGCTGGGTGAGCGAGTTGGGCGGATGGAAGCCAGGGAGCTTCGCTTAATCCGCCACATCTACAGGCTGGAGGGGCTGATGCGCGCGGCCGGCTTGGAGCCGCCGCCGTTTGATCCGGACAGCGACACGATCAGAGCAGGGGGTTCGGAATGAACGATAAGTGGAATCCACGGCTGTGGCTGCGCCATTGGCTGTTGAGGCCAAGCCATGCGGAGAGCGCGAGAATCAATGCAACCGCCCAGGGCGAACCCAGGGCGGTGGGGTACGGAAATTCGTGCTCATCCGAGCCTCTCGACGGCCCCTTTAGGGTGGCGTATGGGGAAGTTCGGATCGACGCGGCTGGCGCTACTCGGGGCGAACCGCGATGAACGACGCGCCGGCATCCGGGTCGGCCAGTTGTCTGTAAGCCTGATTCCAGACGTTAACCGCCTCCTGTTGTAGCTCTTCGGGCCACGTGTTGATGGCTGCTAGCGACTTTTGTCCCGATTCCAGGAGTCGTTTGGATACCTCGCTCGGCCCGTGCCAGCAGCCCCATGCCAGCACATCGACTATCTGCTGCAGCGCCATCGTTCGCGCGCTCAGCCTGCTGTGGCTGCGCTCAAGCGTTTCCAAGCGTTTGGCCAGTTCCAACATGTCAATCGGTGAGCTCCCCTGATTCATGTCGCCCTCCATGCGGGCTGTGTTGGTGGCAGGCACAGCCTACTCCAGGGAGGGCGACCCCATTACATATAGGTGCCCCATGTTGGACCCACTACGCCCTTACGCTGACCTTTTTAAGGCGCTGGCGGCCTTGGCGCTGGCTGGTGGCCTGTTCGTCACGGGCTGCCAGCACGGTAGCGATCGTCGAGCCGCCAAGGACCAGGCCACCATAGCCAAGGCCGATCAGGCGCGCGCTGCAGCGGAAGCTGACGCGGCCGAGAACCTGCGCGCGGCCAACGCCTGCGGGCTGCTGCTGGAGGACGTAAACCGCCAGACCCAGGCGGCCATCGATGAGTCGGTCCGCCAGAAGTCCGCTGCGGATGAGGCTGCGCGCCGGGCTGAAGCGGCAGCGGAGCAGAGCAAACGCCGCGCGATCCAGGTAGAGGAGGCCCTGCAGGTGGCCAAGACCCAGCCGGGATGCCGGCAGCAGTTGGAGCAGAACCTATGCGACGCCATTCCGTTGCTGTGATCCTGGCTGCGGCCTTGCCGCTGTGCGGGTTCGGCAGCTGCAGCAAGGCCGAGAAGCCCGACCTGCCGAAGGTCGTCTATGTGCCGGTCGAGCGCACCGTGGCTGTACCTGCGGCACTGACGGCTCGCTGCCCCGCCAAGCGCGCCAGCTCACGCACCGTGGAGGCTGTCGTCGATGCCTACAACGCCAACCTCCTGACCCTGGAGGACTGCGACAGCCGCATGGGCGAGATCCGACAGCTGGCCAACTCCGCGTCCGAGGCTGGGCCGTGACCGACGTAGTGAAGATCAGGGACGGACTGCTGACCTTCAAATGCCCTGGCTGCAACCTACACCACACACTCCCCGTCGATGGCAGGCCGAGTGCATGGCGCTTCAACGGCAGCACCGACCGGCCGACGCTGGAGCCGTCGATCTTGGCGCGTGGCGGCTGCTGCTATGAGCCTGACTGGCACGATCAGGAGCGCCGAAGGGGTATCGCTGAGCCTTGTGACAAGGGCTGCCCTGACGAGGACGGGATCAGCATGTGCCACACCTGTCATTCGTTCGTTCGCGGCGGACAGATCGAGTTCCTGAGCGACTGCACCCACGCCATGGCAGGGAAGACGGTGCCGCTGCCTGCAGTCGCGCCCTGATGTTCCACAACAATGTTTCACATTGGTTCGCGTGAACGCGAAACTGAACGGGATGGGCGGATGTCAACAGGATATCCACAGAAGGCTGAATGGGGCGGGGCCCCTGAGCTTATCCACAGCAACCGGGGGGAATTCGGACCCCGGTCAAAGACAGTTTCTCGGCCTCTATGGTGCTCCACCACAGGGCACGGTTTTGGCGGATTTTCCCGGGAGAAACCGCATTTTCATAGCTGAATAGGTTGCGCATCGGGTAGCACATGGCCGACATCCACGAATTCACCAAGGGCTGGTCCGTGGCCAGGCTGGCGGATGAGTTCGGAATGGACCGCCGAACGGCCAGCAAGCGGCTGAAGGAGGCCGGCGTCCCGCCGCTGACCAAGCGCGCTGGGCACGACGTCTATCGTCTGGCCGATGTAGCACCGGCGCTGGTGAACCCGGGTGCCGCGGCGTTCGGCGCGGAGGGCGTGGTCGATCCGCGCGATCTGCCGCCGATGGAGCGCCGCGCCTACTACCAGTCGGAGAACGAGCGCCTGAAGGTCGAGTCGACCATCGGGCAGCTGGTGCCGGCCGCAGAGGTCGAGGCCGACTACGCCGAGCTGGTGAAGAAGGTCGTGCAGTTCTTCGACACGCTGCCCGACGTGCTCGAGCGCAAGGCCGGGCTCACGCCGGAGCAGGTGGTCAAGGTCCAGGACGAGTGCGATCGCGTCCGGCAATCCATGTACGAGGGCATCACCGATGACGACGTACGCGACAGCGCGTAGCGTGCGCCAAGGCGTTGCCGAGATGATCCGGCCGCCGCGCCGCATCAGGGTGAGCGAGGGAGCGCGCGTGCTGCAGGTGGCCAATGCCGCCGGCGCCGCCGGATCTTGGGATCCGGACACGACGCCCTACATGGTCGAGCCGCTGGACACGACCGGTAGCCGTCACTACGAGGCGGTGGTGTTCGTAGGGCCGGCGCGGTCTGGCAAGACCATCTCGCTGATCGATGCGCGCTTGGCCTACCTGATCACCTGCAACCCGGCCGACGCCATGGTTGTGCAGATGTCCAAGGATGCGGCCGAGGACTACAGCAAGACCCGTATCGCCCGCAGCATCGCCGCCAGCCCGGAGCTGCGCTCCAGGCTGAGCCCGCGTGCTCACGACGACAACATCCTGCTGAAGTTCTTCCGGTCGGGAATGTCGTTGCGCATGGGCTGGCCGTCGGTGTCGGTGCTGTCGGGCAAGGACATCCACGACGTCCTGATGACGGACGTGGACAACTACACCGGCGACCTGACTATCGACGAGTGCTTCGGCCTTGGCCTGAAGCGCACGCAGACCTACATGTCCGCCGGCATGGTGGTGGCCGAATCGAGCCCGGCAACCGACTACGCCGACGGTGCGTGGAAGCCTCTGCACCCACACCAAGGTCCGCCGGCGGCCGGCATCGCGGCGCTGTACGCGCGCGGCGACCGCCGACGCTGGTACTGGCCATGCCCGGAGTGCGGCGAGCGGTTTCAGGCAGCGCCAGGCTATGACGGCTTCGCGTTACCGCCGATGGAGGAACTGCTCGAACGGGTCGTGCTGGACGACGTGCAGAAGATGGCGCGGCACTACTCGCTGCTGCACTGTCCGCACTGCGGTGTGGGCCTGCAGCACCGGTGGAAGGACGGGATGAACCGCAGCGGCGTGTGGGCTGCGGAGGGCCAGGTCGTGCACGCCGACGGAACGGTCACCGGTGAAAGGCCGGAAGCGCGCATCGCCAGCTACTGGCTGGGTGGTGTTGCAGCCGCCTACCAGTCCTGGGAATCGCTGATCGAGCGCTACTTCCAGGCGCTGCGGACGTTCGCTACCACCGGTGAAGAGCGGCCGCTGAAGACGACGCATAACGTCGACGGCGCGATCAACTACGTGCCGATGGCAGCGCGCTCTGCCAGTGATCCGAACGAGATGCAGGAGCGGGCCGAGGTCTGGCCTGCGGGCGCTGTGCCGGCGGGCGTGCGTTTCCTGCTCGGTGAGGTCGACGTCCAGGCCAACCGGTTCGTCGTGCTGGTGCTGGGCTTCGGCATCGGAGAATCCGGGCAGTTGGAGCGCTGGGTGGTCGATTCCTTCACCCTGCGCACCTCCAAGCGGGAGGATGGTTCGGGCGGCTTCCTGCCACTGGACCCGCCGAAGTACCTGGAAGACTGGGAACGCCTGGTCGAAAAGGTCATCAGCCGGCGCTACCCGCTGGACGATGCCACCGGCCGCAGCATGCCGGTGCATGCGGTGGGTATCGACTGGGGCGGCAAGTCGGGCACCTCGGTGCGCGCGCTGGAGTTCTGGCGTTCGCTCAAGGCCAGGAAGCTGCACGCCAGGGTCAGGCTGATCAAGGGCGACGCGCGCCGCGAGGGTGGGCTGTTCCGGGAGACCTTCCCGGACAGCAGCAAGCGCCGGGACCGCAAATCAGGGTCGAAGGGCGATGTGCCGCAGCTGCTGCTCAACGTGGACCGACTGAAGGACACGGTGGACGCCAACATCAAGCGGGCCGAGCCCGGGCCGGGCTACTACCACTTTCCCGACTGGCTGCCCGAGGCGTTCTACGCGGAGCTGACGGCCGAATCGAGGACGGCCCGAGGCTGGGAAAACTTGGCCAAGCGCCGCAACGAAGCCTTCGACCTGTGCGGCTATGCCGAAGGCATGGCGCTGTGGCTGAAGGTTCCGGCCATCAACTGGACCGCGCCGCCGGCATGGGCCGCGCCGTGGGACGACAACCCAGACGTGAGGGCAGACGACGTCGCGCCGGCGCCAACGCCGCGCACGCGAACCCGCCGCGTCATCCGAAGCAAGTACCTGGGACGCTGATATGGCATTTACCAAAGAACAGGTCGCGAAGCTGGAGGCAGCTATCTCGGCGGGCGTCCTGAGCGTCCGCTACGCCGACCGAACTGTGACTTACCAGAGCCTGGACTCGATGCGGCGGCTGCTGAAGCAGATGCGGGACGAGATTGGCCAAGCTTCAGGCGCGCCACGGCGTCGCCGCATCGTGCGCCTCTACCAGTCGGGGACCGGAAATGTCTGATATCGCCGAAGGCCCTTACCGCGGCGCCGGCAATGGCCGACGCCTGCGCACTTTCCGGCCGACCTCGCTCGGGCCCAATGCCGCATTGACGGGCCTGTCCACATTGCTGGCCCGGGCACGGCATCTGGCACGTAATGACCCGTGGATGGTCAGCGCGCTCAACAAGAGCGTATCCAACGGCATCGCCACGGGCATCCAGGCAAAGCCAGTTTGGGGGTCGAAGGAGCACAAGAAGAAGCTCACCAAGCTGTGGACCCGCTGGGGCAAGTACGCTGATGCCGACGGCGTGCTGGGCTGGGAGGGCCTGCAGGCGCTGTCCTGGCGCGAGTGGAACGAAGCCGGCGAGGTGTTCGCCCGGCTCCGCTACCGGCGGCCCGAGGACGGCTTGCCGGTGCCGCTGCAGGTGCAGCTGATCGAATCGGAGCAGTGCCCGCAGCACTACAACGGCGTGGCCAGCAACGGAAACGCGATTCGACAAGGCATTGAGGTCGATCGCATCGGGCGCCGCGTGGCCTACTGGATGTACCGGGAACATCCCGGGGATCTGCAGCAGACCGTCAACGGCAACGAGTTGGTGCGTGTGCCTGCGGAGCAGGTGCTGCATCTCTTCCGGCCGAGCCGCGCCGGTGCGATGCGGGGCGTACCACGCTCCGCTCCGGCTCTGCTGCGCATGTTCAACCTGGACCGCCTCGATGACGCGGTGCTGGAACGGCAGGCGCTGGCCAACCTGTTCGCAGGCTTCATCACATCAGATGCCAGCGCTGATGGCGACGAGGGCGATGCCGTCGGAGATCTGATCACCGGTGAGGACGTCGATGGAATGGCCATCGGTGGCCTGGAACCCGGCACGCTGCAGGAGCTGCCGCCGGGTCGGAAAATCGACTTCGCCAATCCGCCCAGTGCCGGCTCTGACTATGCGGAGTTCCTGCGTGGTCACCTGCTGGCGATCTGCGCCAGCCAGGACGTGCCCTACGAGGTGCTCACCGGCGACTTACGCAACGTCTCCGACCGCGCGCTGCGCCTGATCCTCAACGAGTTCCGCCGTGTCATCGAGCAGGACCAGTGGCTCTACATGATTCCCATGTTCTGCCAGAAGGTGCGCGACGCCTTCATTGATCAGGCAGTGCTGGCCGGCCTACTGAAGGTGCCACGGTATGCGGCCCTTCGCGACGATGTGACCGAAACCCTGTGGGTGCCCGAGGGCTGGCCGTGGAGCCACCCGGTGCAGGACGTGACGTCCGAACTCAAGGCCGTGCGGGCGGGCTTCAAATCGCGCAGCAAGGTGGTGCTGGGAGCTGGCGAGGATCCCGAACAGGTCGACGCTGAGCAGGCGCTGGACAACGAGCGCGCAGACGCGGCCGGGCTTCGCTACGACAGCGACCCGAGGCGTACGAACGCCTCCGGTGCCCGGCAGGACGACAAACCCGGCGCCCCTGGCGCCAACAACGATGAAGGGAATGACGATGACGAGTAAGCCTGGCCTCTTGGCCCGAATGCTGGGTCGCGGCAGCCGTGCGCCTGTGGTGGCCTCGCTCGCTGCCGCGGTCCTCAATCAGCCGTTGCTGGTGCAGCCGACCATCGGCGAGGCACTGGTGGGCGGCTATCTGGAGGGGAAGGTCACCAGCGACGACAGCGTGCTGAAGGCCGACCGCTTCGAAGTGTCCGGCGCCGACGGGCAGCCGGTGGGTGTCGCCCAGAAACTGATCGGTGTGATCAACCTGTCCGGTGCAATGGTCAACCGGCCGATGCCCGGCGCCAGCGGCCCAGGTCCGGTGAGCTATGCCGCGGTGCGTGACACCTTCGATGAACTGCTCAACGACGATGCGGTGACGTCCATCATCCTGCGGCTGGACACCCCGGGCGGCATGGCGTCTGGCTGCTTCGACCTGGTCGACCACATCTTCGAGGCGCGTGGCCGGAAGCCGGTGTATGCGCTCGTCGATGACCATGCGTACTCCGCTGGTTTCGCCCTCGCTTCTGCCTGCGACGAGATCTGGATCAGCCGCACCGGCGGCGTCGGGTCGGTGGGCGTGGTCCGCTTCCACCATGACTGGAGTGGCAACAACGCACAGATCGGCCTGAAGGTCACCCCGCTTTTCGCAGGTGCCCGCAAGGTCGACTTCAACCCCAACTTCCCCCTCAGCGAGGAAGCGCACGCAGAGGCAATGGAGGATCTGGAGGACATGTACACGCTGTTCGTCGATACCGTGGCGCGCAACCTCGACATGCAAGCCGAAGCGGTGCGCGCCACAGAGGCGGCCTGCTACCGCGGCCAGGCCGCTGTGGCGGTGGGTTTTGCTACCCGGCTCGGCACTTGGCACGACCTGATCGCGCACCTCGGCGCGGCCGAAGCGGCACCGCCGCCCGCGCCGGGCGGCCCGGATCCGGACGACGAGCCGGAGGCAGCGGCAACGCCGTTGGTGCCCGAGGCCGCACTCGCGCCGCCGGCAGCCGTCTTGGAGAACCCGGCAGCCGCGCTGGCTGCCGCGGTCGCTTCCAGCGATCTACCGCCGGCGCTCGCTGTGGCATTGCTGCGTCGCCCGATGCAGCAGGGTGAGCAGGCGGCAAGCGCGATCGAGTACGCGACCGCAGTCCAGGATGCATGCGCGGCTGCACTGCGTGGCGATGACACGATCGCGGCCAGCTTCATCGAGAAGAACACCGACCTCGACACGGTGCGTGCACAGCTGTTGTCGATGAAGGCGGAAGAGGGCCGGAGTACTCAGGTCGTCACCGCACACCCGGCCTCCATGGCCGATCAACGAGCCGCCGAAATGAAGGCGCAGCTGAACCCCAACAACATCTACAAGAACCGAGGTAACTGACGATGGAAATCTCTCTGGCCGGCACCCGCACCGGCGAATTCCTGCTGTCCGAAGCAGGCGGCGAGCGCAGCCGCGAAATGATCCGTCTGCCGGCCGGGCAGGGCATGCTGTCCGCCGGCACCCTGCTCAAGGCCGACAATACCGTGGCCGCCAACGGCGCCGATGCAGTGAAGGTGCTCTACGGCCCGGTGGATACCGGTGCGAACGCTGGCGAGCTGCCGGTGAAGGGCGCAGCGATCGCACGCGATGCAGAGGTCTTTGGCGAAAAGCTGGTCTGGGCTGACGGCGTTACCGACGATCAGAAGTTGCTGGCCGCGCTGAGCCTGGCCGAGTCGGGAATCATCACCCGCTGGACCCAGCAGCCGATCGCGTCGAACGCAGCCGATCACCTGGTGTTCGTGACCGAACCGCTGACCGGCACCGCCGGGGTTGCGCTGGGCCCGATCGTGGTACACGTCAAGGACGTCTTTGGTGCCCTGGTCTCCGGCAGCACCGTCAGCGCCACTCTGGCCAAGGCCAGCGGCACCGGAAACCTGGCCGGCGGCGGTGCAAAAGCAGCCGTGGGCGGCGTCATCACCTGGGATGCCGCGACGCTGAGCGCAGCGGGCGACTACACCCTCAAGGTGACGGCCGCCGACCTGGGCGAAGCCATCAGCGACACCATCACCATCGCAGCCGCTGCCGGCGGCTGACCGCCGAGCAGCTCCTTCTTCACCCCTGACCCCTGGCCCCGCTTTCGCGGGGCCTTTTCGTATCCCATTCCAAGAGAGAAATCACCATGGATCTGCAGACCCTTCTGGCTCTGGGCGTGCTGAGCTTCGACGCCCTGAACGCCTACATCAACAACCTGCCGCGCATCTCCACGCGGCTGGCCGACATGCGCCTGTTCCAGGAAGATGGCCTGGTCGGCACCACCATCGTCAAGGTGGGTATCAAGGGCACCAAGCTGGTGCTGGTCCCGAACGTTCCGCGCGGTGCGCCCGGCCAGCCCAAGGGGCTGGAGCGTGGCAAGGTGAAGCTGCTGGAAACCACCCACCTGCCGCAGAACTCGACGGTCATGGCTGACCAGCTGCTGGGCGTTTATGACCCGGCCGACCCGGAAGGCGCCAACGTTGCCGCCGTGGTCAACGCGCTGCAGGCGGTGCACAAGCGCGACCTGGACTTCACCATCGAATACCACCGTATGGGCGCGCTGCAGGGCAAGCTGCTCGATGCCGACGGATCGGTGATCATCGACTTCTACGAGGAATTCGGTGTCAGCCAGATCGTCATCGGCATGGAGCTGAACAAGGACGCCACCAAGGTCCGCGCCAAGTGCATGGCCATCAAGCGCGCAATCGAGGAAAAGCTGGGTGGCATTCCGTACACCGGCATCCATGTGTTCTGCAGCGCCGGCTTCTTCGATGCCCTGACCGACCACCCGGACGTCCAGAAGGCCTACGAGCGCTGGCAGGACGGTGCCGCGCTGCGCGATGACGTCCGCAAGGGCTTCGTGTTCGGCGATATCACCTTCGAAGAGCTGCCGGGCAATACCGGCGGGAAGCTGGCCCTTGCCGACGGAGAGGCCATCGCGTTCCCGTTGGGTGTGCCGGACATGTTCCTGACCCGCTTCGCGCCGGCGGACTACCTGGAAACGGTGCGCGGCATCGGCCTGCCGTACTACACCAAGACCGCCCCGATGCGCATGAACAAGGGCATCCAGCTGGAAAGCCAGTCCAACCCGCTCAACATCAACACTCGACCGGACGCGGTGATCCGCCTGAAGGCCGGCGCGAAGTAAGCCAACAGTGCCTGGCCCGCTCCGGCGGGCCAGGCAGGAGGGTGTATGGCCCAGATCAGGATCGGGGTCGACCCCGACAACGTCTTCGGGCGACAACTGACCGAGCTGGAGCAGTCCCAGCTGCCCTACGCTGCATCGCAGGCCGCCAACAAGGTGGCCTACGAGATCCGCGAGCGCTGGAAGCGCCAGGCGCCGCGGGTGTTCGACCGGCCCACGCCGCTGACCGTCAACGCGGCGATGTACCGCAAGGCCACCAAGGCCCAGCCGTACGCCGAAATCTACCTCCGAGACGAGGCCTTCAAAGGCACGCCGCCGGCGAAGTACCTGCTTGCCGAGGTGGATGGTGGTCAGCGCCGCCGGAAGGGCTTCGAGCGGCTGCTGCAGAGCCGAGGCCTGTTGTCGCCGACGCAGTTTGCGGTGATGGGTCGGGGCGCTCAGGCGAACCAGTACGGCAACGTTCCGGCCGGCCAGGTGACCAAAATCCTGTCGCAGCTGGGCGCCCAGCGGGACCGGTACCAGAACGAGACCAGTGTCAGCCGGAAGCGGCGACGGGGCAAAGGCAACAACCGTGATGGCGAGTACTTCGTGATCACCAAGCGCCGTGGCGTGCTGCGCCCGGGCATCTATGAGCGAATCGGACGCGGATCGGGTGTCCGATCCATCTTCATCTTCACCAACACCGCCGCCTACACGCCGCGCTACGACATCTTCGGCATGGCCGAGGACACCTGGAAGCGGCTGATGCCGTTCTTCCTGAAGCGCGAGCTGGAAAAGGCCATGGAAACCGCGAGGCCCCTGCCTTGAACCAGAAAGCCTTCATGCAGGCCTTCGACGCAGTCGCGTTCGATGCCTTCCGCGCAGCCGGCGTCGCCGATGCTGCCCAGTACAAAGAACCGGGCGGCACGGTTGAGGTGCCGTGCACAGTGCTGCTGGACGAAGCCGTGGAGCAGTTCACGCCCGACGATGTGGCGCCCATCGCGACCACCGTTGATCGGGTGACGCTCCAGTTGGCCGAAATCAACCCTCGCGCGGGCGGTGTGGTGCGGATTGAGGGCACCGGCCGCCGGCTCAAACTGGTCCAGAAGATCCACGCCGACGAATCGACGGCGGTGTGGGAGGTGGCCAATGTCTGATCGCACCCCCAGCCCGCGGAAGCAGCTGCTGCAGGCGATGGGCAAGACGCTGCAGCTGATCAGCACCGACAACGGCTACCTGACCGATGCCGGTGCCGGTTGGACACTGGAGCCGAAGCCCGGTGATCAGGACACGCAGACTGTGCTGACGGCCGTGATCGAGAAGCAGCAGCGGGCGGAGAGCCCCTCGAAAGTCAACACGCACCGGCTTACCACCGTCAGCGTCATCGCCAAGGTTCCCACCGACACCGAGGGATACCAGCAGGCGCTGGACGACCTGGTGACCGATATCGAGGCGGCCATGGATAGCCGGTGCGTAGCCCGCAACTTCCCCGACGGCATCCAGGTGCCGGTGTACGTCGGGATGGAACCGCTGATGCCGGAGAAGGCCAGCGCCGGCTGGGTCGGCGTGCTGATCACCTACCAGACCCACATCCCCAAGAAATAACCCGCCGCACAGCGGCATCCCAACTGGAGAGCCATCATGGCCGAAGACTACAGCTACCTGGGCGCAGGAATCGTCCTGATCCGTGAGTGGAACACCGCTGATCCGTTCTTGGAGATCGGCAATATCTCAGCCTATACCGTGGCGCCGCAGACCAATACCATCGAGCTGGCCGACTACCAGAACCCCGGCGGCGGCACGGCCAACCGTGTCGATCGCGTGACCGGCTATAACCTCAATTACACGTTCCACGACTTCAACCCGGAGAACTTCGCCCGGGCAACTCGCGGCAAGGCCAGCAGCATCGCCGCGGGTACCGTCACCGATGAGCCGGTGCTGGCCGTGCCGGGCAGCTTCGCGCCACTGTCGCGCCTGGCCACGGAGGTGACCGCCGTGAAGCCAGCAACCGGAACCACCGCCTACGAGGCCGGGAAGGACTATCGTTTCGAGCGCGGCATGCTGTTCATCCCGGTAGGATCTGCGATTGCAGCACCGTCCGCGGTCGGCACCCCGAACATCAAGGTCACCTACAAGAACGCGGACCTGGGCCACGTTGAAGCTGCGGTCACCTCGCAGAAGTTCTACGAGATGCAGTTCTACGGTGCCAACGAGGCACGCGGCGGCAAGATGGTCCGCCTGGTGGCGCACAAGGTGGCCGGCGGCGTCATCGAGAGCATGGGCCTGATCGGCAATGAGTTCGGCGCGGGAAGCGTGCCCGGCGCGCTGCTCAAGGACTCGTCGAAGGCCACGGGCAACGACAAGTCGGCCTACTTCTACTGGCAGCAGGAGAAGTAAGCCGTGGCCGATGATGACGTGATCGCCCCGCCGACGCGCACGGTTCTTGTACGTGGCGAGAAGGTGGTTGTGGGTCCCCTGCGCCTGGAACAGATCGGTCCGTTCATCACGGCCAGCCGCACCATCATCGCCCGAGTGGCGATGATGGCCGGCGTGGTCGAGGGCGCCGATCGTGCTGCCGTCGGTGCCATCCTGCTCGACCTGCTCGAGCAGGACAGCAACGAGATCGCCGCGGCTCTGGGGGTGGCAATCGGACGCAAGGCGGAATGGGTTGCGGGGGCAACGCTGGACGAGATCGCTGACTTGCTGGAGGCGGTTGTCGGGCTCAACAGGGATTTTTTCGCCCTCCGCCTGCGGCGGCTTCTGCTGCAGGCGAAGCTTCCGGCGGAAGAGAGTACGGCCTCGCTGACCTGATCCAGTACCTCATCGCCCACGGACACTCCCGCGCGGAGGTGATGACATACACCCTGGCACAGCTGCGAGCCTTCACCGCCGCAGCTGCGCAGGTTGAGCGCGATCGCATCGCGGAATTCGCCGTGGCCACGCGCATGGCTATGGCCGCCCCGGCTGCCGACTGGCAGATGTATCTGGCTGCTCTGCGCGGCCAGGCCCCGGCACAGCAGCGACAAGGAATATCGAACGATGGCTGATCCTTCAGCAAATCTGCGCGTCCGCATCAGCGCGGACCTGGCCGACATTCGGCAGGGCTTGGGCGTGCTCACTCGCCAGCTGCGCGAGGTACGCACGGAAGCGGCCAGGCCGCTGCCGACGAAGAACAACATCACGGAGCTGGGGGTCTCTGCAGGGCAGACGGCGCAGGCGATGCGCCAGCTGCCGGCGCAGTTCACCGACATCTTCACCAGCCTGCAGGGCGGCATGCCCTTCTTCACAGTGCTGGTGCAGCAGGGTGGCCAGATCAAGGACAGCTTCGGGGGTGTGGAGCCGGCATTGAAGGGGGTCTCGTCGGCGCTGCTGGGAATGGTGAATCCGTATACCGTGGCCGCTGCGGCTGTCGGATTGGTGGTCTACGCCTGGTATGACGCCGAGCAGCAGGCCCAGGCCTACACGAAGGCACTGGTCCTGTCGCGCAATGAGGCGGCCGCGACGACCCTGACGCTCGTCACCATGGCTCAGAAGACCAGCGACGCGCTGCAGGTTGCCGCCGGCGTTGGTGCCGAGGCGGCTCAGGCCGTCGGCTCGAACGGGAAGATTGCCGCGCAGAACCTTCAGGACGTAGCCAATGCGGCCGTGGCGATGAAGGAAATCAGCGGGCAGGCGCTCGATGAAACCATCGCCATGTACGCGAAGCTGGCGGAAGACCCGGTCAAAGGAATGCAGAAGCTCAACGAGCAGGTCAACTTCATGACCCTGGCGCTCTACGAGCAGGTGAAGGCGTTGCAGGAGCAGGGCCGGAATCAGGACGCCGTGACTGTGATCACCCGTGCAGCAGCGGATGAAACCGTCATGGCGCTCGCTCGCGTCCGCGCCAGCCAGAACCCGGTGATCCGGGGATTCAAGGACCTGTGGGTCGAGGCCACGAAGGCGTGGTCGGCGATGCAGGCGAGCGTGGGCCTCGGGCCGGCGGCAGCGCAAATGCAGCAACTTTTGGCTGAGAACCAGCGGGAACTGGCGAAGCTGAATAATCTGGCCAACGGTACCCAGCGGGGCCTGCCGTTGGCCCGGAATCCCATTGCCCTGGCTGCGATGGAGAAGTCGATCAAGGACCGGTCGGAGAAGATCAAGGCGTTGGCCGTCGACCTGATCAAAGAGCGAAAGGATGCAGAACTAAAGGCTGCGCAGGACGCCAGCGCGGACTACGTGCAGCAGCAGGACGCGATCATCGAGGCCCAGGCCACGAAGGAGCAGAAGAAGAAGAGGGAAATTGCCCAGATCAACGGTCAGGCCGAGGTCGTCCGGCGTAAAGCTGAAGCGGCCGGGCTCGTGGACGAGGTTCGTGCCATCGAGGAACGCCGCGCCGCAGCCGTCGCCGCTATCGAGAAGAAGTATGCAGAGAAGCCGAAGGCATCCGGCGGATCGGCTTCGAGGGCGGCAGGACTGCAGGGCTACAAAGACGATCTGCTGGCAGAGCAGGCGCAGATCAATGCCGCTACCCAGATGCTGCGTGCTCAGTACTCGGCGCGAGAAATCACGGCGGGCGAGTATTACGGTCGAATGCGGGAGCTCGTTCAGAAGGGGACTGACGCGCAGGCGAAATCGTTGGAGCGGCAGATTGCCTTCCTCCAGCGACAGGCGGTGTCGGGAAAAGAAGCCATCGGCGTGAACCGACAGGTCGGGGATCTGGAAGCACGGCTCGCTAAGGTCCGCACCGAGGGGGCCGGCGCTCTGCAGGTTCTGGCGACTGAGGAAGCGGCCGCAGTTAAAACGCGCCTGAATGCTATCGCGGCGTATGGAAACGCCTTGGACGCGAGCAATCAAGCACTACAGCGACAGCTCTCAACGCAGGCCCAGCGCGTTGGGATGGGTGATCGTGAGTACGAGATTCAGCAGCGCATCAATGACGCCTACGCCGACCAAGCGGACAAGCTTCGAGAACTGCAGTTGCAGTTGAACGCGGGGCAAATTGATCAGGAAACATTCGAGTCTGAGAGAGCGCAGCTGCTGTCGAAGACGCTCGATCGCCTGCAGATGATTCGAGACGGGTACGACGAGCTCCAGCAGGCCGAGGGAAGCTGGCTGGCAGGCGCCACCGCTGCCTGGGCGAACTACCAGCAGGAGGCCGGCAATGCCGCTCGGCAGATGGGCGACGTGGTCGGAAGCGCCATCGGTGGCTTCGAAGACGCGTGGGTCAAGTTCACCACGACCGGGAAGCTGAGCTTCTCCGACCTCACCAAGTCGGTCCTGGCCGATCTGGCGCGCATCGCCGCGCGGCAGGCGGCAATGGGAATAGTGAACATGTTCGCCAGTGCCTGGGGTGGCGGTGTCACCGCTGCGGGTAACCAGGCGGTCACCGCCGGCACCAGCAGCATCAATAACCAGCTGTTCCAGAACATGAGGGGCGGCTACTCCACCGGCGGGTACACGGGTGACGGTGGTGTTCATCAGCCGGCCGGGGTGGTCCATAAGGGCGAGGTGGTCTGGTCGCAGCGGGATGTGGCGCGCGCGGGTGGCGTCGAGGTGGTTGAGGCGATGCGCAAAGGGCTGAAGGGCTATGACTCGGGCGGAGCTGTGGCTACTCCGGTCGGTTCCGGAATGGCCGCCGGCGCGATCAATGTTCGCGTGATGAACGCGCCAGCGGGCACCACCGCCAGCGCGTCTCGCAACAGTCAGGGCGGCTTCGACATCGAGGTTCTGCTGGGCCAGGTCGACAGCTACATCGGTGGCCAGGTCGCAAGTGGTCAGGGATCAACGTATGCAGCAATGGGGAGCCGATTCGGCTTAAAGGACTCGGTGTGATGACAGCACTACCTTCAGTGGCACGTGTCATGTTCGAAGGGCAAAAGCGAACCTTCGACCCCTCAGTTCTGAGGACCGAAATGGAGCGCGGTGCGCCCAAGCAGCGCTTGGAGAACAGCCAGGTGCTGATCAAGCAGGCCATGACGCTCTACTTCGCCAGCATCGCGGACGTGAACAGCTTCGATGCCTGGTACTTCGGCGAGATCAAGCGCATTGGGTGGTTCACCCTTGTGCACCCTTACACGGGGGAGATGATCACCGCGCGCTTCGAGAATGGCGCCCTCGGCGACCTGGTGCCCGAAGAGAAGCTGCCCGAGGACTACCGGATGGATGTGGTCGTGGAGTACATGCGATGAGCAGTTTCACCGAACGCAAGCAGCGCATGACCGACACCAGTGGAACGCTGCTGTTCCTGTCCATCACCTCGCCATCGCTTCCGGGTCCGCTGCGCATCGTCAACGACACCCAGGACTGGGTGAGCCAGGGCATTCCCTACATGGGCGTGCCCTTCGGCTTCAAACTGCCCGATGACACCCGCGGTCAGTCCCCGCGTGCCCAGCTGGTGCTGGATAACGTTGGGCGCGGCATCTCCGAGGACCTGGAGGCGCTGGGGCCGAACGAGCTGATGATGGCGCGGCTGATGGTGTCGGATCGCGCAGACCCCAACTTGTACGAGCGGGATTACTACCTGCCGATCACCAGCGTATCGGTGGCCGGTGCCACGGCCACCGCTCAATGCGGTGTCGACTACCTGATGCGGCAGCAGGCCGTGCGCCTGCGCGCCAACCCGTTCACGCTACCGGGGATCTTCTGATGCGGCTGGCAGAAGTAGAAGCCTTGGTGGGCGTGCCGTACTGCGAGCACACGTGCGATTGCGCCGATTTCGTGGTGCTGGTCCAACGGCAGCTGTTCGGGCGCGCCGTTCAGCTCCCCAACGGCCGCCCGAGAGGCGTGGTGGGCCAGGCCGCCATCGGCGAGCTGTCGAGGCCGTATGGCACCCCGGTGGCCGTGCCAACGGACGGTGACCTGGTGCTGATGGTGGAGCACGGGCAGAAGCGCGCCGGCCACGCCGGCGTCTACGTCCACCTGGCCCATGAGGGGTGGGTGCTGCATTCCAACGAAAAGAACGGCTGCAGCGTGCTGCACCGAGTTCGTGACCTGCCGGAGTTCGGCTTGAGGATTGAGGGTTACTACAGATGGGCCTGATCAAGGATGCGCCGCTGATCATCACACCGCATCCGGTGACGCTGGAGGGCCAGCGTACCCTGGCGGCGCAGTTGCAGGAGGGGGAGCGGCTGGGCGGCTTCCTGGCACGCGTGGTGCCTGACTACTCCAGCGACCTGTGGGAGGTGCGCATCAATGGGGTGGTCGTGCCGCATGAGGTCATGGACCGCGTGCGCCCGAAGGACGGAACGGTGATCGAGGTTCGAGGCGTGGTCAAGAAGACCGCGCTAATGATCGTTGCGCTGATCGCCCTGACCGTCTTCACCATGGGTGTCGGTACGGCCATCGTGGCCGCCGGCTACAGCGCAGCCGTCGCCGGCCTGGCGCAGGGCGCGATCTACGCCGCAGGGGCGCTGCTGATCCAGAAAGTGCTGGGGCCCAAGCGGCCCAAGCCCAGCGCCAGCGATGCCAGCCCGGTGTACACCATCGGCGCGGCCCGGAATCAGCCGCGCCCGTACCAGCCCCTGCCGCTGCTGCTGGGCGGGCCATTGCGCATCGCGCCGGACGTGGCCAGCAACCCCTATACCTGGTACGAGGCCGACGACCAGTACCTCGCCATGACCCTGACGGCGGGCATCAACGTGGGGCGCGTGGAGGCCCTGTACAACGGCGATGCGCTGTTGTCGTCCTTCGAGGGCGTCACGGTGTGGCACAACGGCTTTTCCGAGATGCCCAGCGAGGCAATCCCGCTGTACAGCAATGCCGACACGATCAACGGCGGCGCGCTGGAGGCGGAGAAGGGCCAGGCCAGCCCGTGGGTGCAGCGCACCAGCAGCCCGAACACGATCCGCCTGAAGGTGGACGTGGACTTCATGCTGTTCGACACGACCAGCAAGGGCAAGCCGAAGGACAACCGCGAGACGATTGAGATCCAGTACCGCGCCGTCGGCATCGCCAACTGGAGCTTCTTCGGGTCCTATTCGATCGTCAGCCGGTCGCAGAAGCAGCAGCGCCGCAGCTACTCCCGAGACGTACCGGAGGGGCAGTACGAAGTGCGGGTCCGCATTGCCGGCCACAACACCGACGGCAGCGGCGCCACCAGCGACTTCACCTGGTCCACCCTGACCAGCATCCAGAAGGACACCGCCGACTACGCCGGTCTGGCCCGAATCGGCATCCGGATCAAGGCAACCGGGCAGCTCAACGGCCAGCCGGACGAGATCCGCTGCGTTGCCTACGCCGAGCCGGCACCGGTCTGGACGGAGGCGGGGTGGGCGAAGAAGGAGACCAACAACCCGGGCGCACTGATCCTGGCCTATGCCCGCGGCTTCAGGGACGAGCACGGCAAGCTGATCGCCGGCATCGGCCTGGACGACGTCCAGATCGATATCGAGGCGCTGAAGGCCTTCATGCTGTTCTGCCAGGCCAACGGCTACGGCTACTCGAACTACATCAAGGACGTCCGCAACCACGACGACGTGCTCAACGCCGTCGCGCTGGCCGGGTTCGGCCAGATCACGTGGGCCGGCGGCCGCTTGTCGGTGGTGTGGGCCGGGTCGGAGCAGCCGCTGTCCGGCGTGGTCAACATGGCGACCATCAAGAAGGGGCAATTCCAGGTTGACTACACCCTGGCCAACGCCGCCGACGGCATCGAGTACAGCTACTACGACGCCACCGACTGGACGACCAAGACCCTGCGCGTTGCCGCGCCTGGCGTAACCACCATGCTCAACCCGGCCACTGTGGAGGGCGAGGGCATCACCAACGAGGCGCACGCCGCGCGGATGGCGCGCTACCACCTGGCGCAGTCCCTCTACCAGTACAAGGACATCACCTACAGCACGGACATCGAGCACCTGAGCTATCGTCGCCTGTCCCTGCTGGCCCTGCAGCACGACCTGACGCAGTGGGGCGCCGGCGGCCGGATCGTTTCGGCCACCGCGACCAACGGCGTTGTCACGCTGCGGCTGGACGAACCGGTTCAGGCACCGACCAACGGCAACGCCTGGATCGGCCTGCGCATTCCCGGCGAGCGGGTGTACCGCGTGTTCGGCGTGCAGCCGTTCACCGGCACCAGCGACACCATCCGCCTGACCGGTTCCTGGCCAGGCGATGCGCCGCTGCCCGGCGACACACCGGACAACCCGGCTCACGACACCATCTGGATCTACGACTTCAAGCAGACGCCGGGGTACCGGGTCCGTGTAGTTGGCATCGAGCCCGAGAGCGACCTGAAAGGCGCCAAGGTGTCCGTGGTGCCCGAACCGCCCGAGTTCTGGAACTACGTGCTCACCGGCGAATACGTTCCGCCGGTCAATACCAACCCGATCACCAGCCGTCCGATTGCCAGCGGCCTGGCCATCACTGAGCAGCAGGTGGTGCAGGGCGATACGGTGTTCACCGAGCTGACCGTCACCTTCGAGATCAGCGGCCCGGTCGGCAACATCGTGGTGCTGGCCGCCGGCAGCGACGGTGTGCTCTCCGAGGTGGCCCAGACCACCACCCGTACGGCCACCTGGCGCATCAGCCATGCGGACCAGTACACCGTGGTGGTCCGACCGTTCAGCCCCGACGGCCGGGCCGGCGTCGCAGCGTCGGTGACCTACATCACGGCCGGTGCGGATGTCCCGCCGCGCCTGGTGGACTTCTTCGACGTGGACGAGCTGTCCGGCGGCGTGCGCATGTACACCTGGGGATTCCTGGCCAACAGCATCCAGTCGCCGGACTTTGCCGGCGTCGAGATCCGCTACATGCAGGGCGCGGTGCTGCGACCGGAATGGGAGCAGATGATCCCCATCGGGGGCAGCGGCTACCACGCAGTACCCTTCGAAGCCGTTGTCCCGGAGTCGGGCGACTGGACTTTCGCCTGCCGGAGTGTGAACACGTCGGGGGAGTTGTCCACCGAGGCTCGTGTCATCACCAAGAAGCTTGGCGCCAACCTCGGGCAGGTGATCGACAAGACCATTCAGGAACTGATCGACGCGCAGCAGCGCATTGACCGGGAGAAGATCGAGCGATTCAACGAGGACGCTCGTGTCGCGAGCGAGGCCGCGGCCGATGCCACGAAGAAGGCCAATGACGCGATGGCAGCAGCGATCGCGCATGCCGATGCCATCGGGGCAATCGTCGCGGATCTGACCGAGGCCGACGAATGGGAGGCCGGGAAGACCTACCCGGTGGGCGACTTCACCCGGCACGACGGAAAGCTGTACCGGGCGTTGCGAGAGAACACCGACGCCGAGCCGGGCACCGCCCCGGACGACTGGCAGCTGGTGGGCAACTTCTCTGGCGTGGGCGAGGCGTTGGCCGCGTCGATCGACATGGCCTACCAGAACGCTTCAGACCTGGCGGCCGAGGCCGGTCGCATCAACGCCATCGTGGCGCGTATGCCGGCCGGTGACGGCAAGGTGGCGTCGGTCGAGGCGGTAGACGCGGTCAGCGGCCGGGTGGAGGAAACCGAAGAGGGCCTGCGCGCGGTCGGAGACCGCACATCGTCGCTGGAAGCGCAGATGACGTACAAGCACGCTGGCGACCGCGACTGGAACGCCGGCGACCGGAACGTCTACGCAGGCGTGCGCACCTGGCAGTCCGTCATGGTCCAGGGTGATCGGGCGGTGGCCAAGACCGTCGATTCGCTCAACGTCGAGCTGGGCGACTTCAAGGCCAGTGCAACGAAGTCCATCGAGCTGATCGCAACCGAGCAGGCCAGCCAAGCCGAACAGATCGAGCACGTGGGCGCAGAGCTGGAGGGCAAGGCATCATCTGACTACGTTGAGCGCATTGATGCCCGCGTGGCCGTCACCGAGGACGGCATAGAGGCCGTCACCGGCCAGCTTGCGTCGGTGAAGGCGGAGGTGTCCGGCAAGGCCAGCGCCGAAGTGGTCCAGGGCATGGAGGCCCGCGTCGTGCAGAACGAGAACGGGCTGACCCAGGTGTTGGCCCGGGCGTTCCTGAACGTCATCGCCAACAGCGGCGGCGGACCGCTGATCGGCGGCATGGTCATCGACAACAACGGGCAGGTCATCAACACCCGTTTCGCCAGCAACACGTTCGAGGTTATCTCGCCCGGGGCCAGCGAAGGCATGGAGTGGCGCGACGGCTTCCTGCGCGTCTGGAAGGGCGCCGCCCAACGCATCATCGGTACCAACTTCGGCGCTGCCGGCGACAACCTGGTTGACTACTTCGGGCCGAACGTCGGCGCCGGGGCCGCGGCAAAGTCCAACGCGGTCATGTGGATGGATGCCAACGGCAGTGCCTACTTCGGAGGTCAGCTGTCGGCGGGCATCCTGCGCAACGCGGTGCAGACGACGACCACGCAGACGGTCGGCGTGGAACTGGTCAATGGCCCATTCGCCACCAACGGCCGCGTGCGGAGCGTCACGGTCAGTTTTTCCCGTCGACATGTGCGGACGAAGACCACCTATGGCAGCGACGGCTTCGTTGCCGGCGCGGGCCAGAACACGGCACGCGTGGAGATCTATCGGCGGGTGGGGGAGGGGGCTGAGTCGCTGTGGCAGGTACTGAACGTCAGCGGTTCGGTGATGATCCTCAACGAGCAGGACGGCCCTGACAACGCCACGTCTACCTGGGGCGGGTCATTCACCGTGAACGACACCAGCACCAGTGCGCAGACGATGACCTACCGCGCAGTGATCACCAGCTTCACCGAGCAGACCGTGACGCACACCTCCGGTTCCTTCCAGCAGCAGTCCATCACGCAGAGCCTGTCGATCATCTCGGTCGAGAACTGAAACCGCACAAGGCGCGGGCCGGCATGTCCGGCCCGCTTTGCCGTGGGCGATCAACAGCAGAGAACACACATGCCGCAGAAACTCATCGATCAAACCACCATCCAGCCGGACGGCAAGCCAGGCGACGACGCCTTCACCGCGTTTGCGACCTGCAACGACAACTTCCAAGATGCTGAAGGGCGCCTTTCGGCACTGGAAGGTGGGTCGTCGAACATCGGCCAGGACGTGGCCGACCTGAAAAGGGGCCTGCAGCAGGAGACGCAGCTGCGCATGGACGCTGATAGCGCGCTGTCACAGGCAATCGCAGCAGAAAATGCCGCGCGTCAAAGCGCTGATGCCGCGCTCGGTTCACGATTCATCGGAAAGAATCGTCTGATCAATGGCTCGATGCGCTGGTGGCAGCGCGGGACCAACTTCACTGCGCCTGGTTACTCCGTTGATCGTTGGTACTTCAACGCCGGGGGCGTAAGCTCTCCCAGCCTGTCACGTAACGCTATTACATCGGGCAGCTTCGATACCGAGTGTATCTACTTCGCAAAGATTGCATACGGCGCTGTAACGGATGCCGCGAACCACTACGTGGTACTTGAGCAACGAATGGAGAACGTGACCACGCTTGCCGGGCGCACGGTAACGGTGAGTTTCAAGGTGTTCAACAGTGGGGCGGCAGGCAGACAGATTGCCATTGAATTTGGTCAGAGTTTCGGCGCTGGAGGAAGCGCGCAGGTCTCAGGTATCGGCGCAGCTAAGTACAGCCTTGCGGCTGGAATCAATACCGTCACTCATACCGTGCAAATTCCTTCTATCAGCGGTAAGACTGTCGGTGCCAATAATTCATTGATTCTGACTCTATGGGCAACAGGCGGTATCAACTTCAATGCGCGTAACGCTTCGCTCGGTACGCAATCTGGCGATCTGCATTTCACGCAGGTGCAGCTTGAGGAAGGCTCTTCGGCAAGCGCGTTTGACTACCGACCTGATGGGGTGGAATTGGCCCTGTGCCGCCGCTTCTACAGGAAAAGCTATATGCAAAGCGATGCGCCGGGCACCAACACGAACGCTGGACGGTTCACGGCGGGAAACGGCACTAACACCAATCAGATCAATCGCTTCTGCGTGCAGCTTGGTGAGCCGATGCGCGCTCCGCCTTCGCTTGTCATATACGGCGCACCGTCAGGCACTCCGGGTGTCGTATCGCAGGCCGACGGCTCCAACATCACAGCTGTCGTTGAAGCTATCGGTGATGCGTCTTTCAATGTCGGCTGGAACAACACCAATGGGCAATGGGGCGGGTGGTTCCAATGGACTGCGGACGCGGAGATTTAACTGTGTATCAACTCACAAACGATCCTGATGTAATTCGCTGCGTCGAGACCGGCGCCTTCATTCCTCGCGGTCATTACCTGTGGCCCACCGAATGGCTGGAACAGAACACGCCGCTGCCGGCGCCATCCCCTGGCTTGGGCTTCGAGCTGCACACGCCCGCGCACTACCGCTACATCCGCGACCAGGCGTTCGCGTGGATGCGCGCGGAGGCGTTAGAGCGTGGGTACGACAGCATCGAGTCGTGCGCCAGCTACTACAACAGCGGCGTGGCTCGATACCGCGCGGAGGCGCGGGCGATGGTGGCCTGGCGCGATGCTGTGAACCAGGCGCTGGAGCAGATGGTGCTGGCGCCGCCGGAAGGCATCGAGACCTGGGAG
Source organism: Stenotrophomonas maltophilia group sp. RNC7 (assembly GCF_030910085.1). Taxonomy (NCBI): domain Bacteria; kingdom Pseudomonadati; phylum Pseudomonadota; class Gammaproteobacteria; order Lysobacterales; family Lysobacteraceae; genus Stenotrophomonas; species Stenotrophomonas maltophilia group sp. RNC7. The sequence continues at coordinate 152,138 of NZ_JAVFVN010000740.1, forward strand.
CAGGTGCGCGCGCTGTTGCCTCAGCCGGAGACGTTCGCCTGGCCGGAGAAGGCGGAGCTGCCGCTGGATGGACTGGCCCCGGTGCCCTTGGCCTGATCCTCACGCGGGCTCAACGGCGCCTGCTGCCAGATTGCGCCCATGTGCTATTCCGCCCAGATCACCGCCGCCTATCAGAAGTTGGTCCGCATGACCGGCGCCACCCTGTCGCTGCAGGAGTTCGCCGCGCTCTACGCACACGATCCGGGCAAGAAGCGGCCCAAGACGCCGAAGGCCATGGATGACGCCTTCCGGGCCGGCGCGAGTCCGGCAGAGCTGGCGGTGTGGGCCGAGGTCGAACATTGGAACAGGGCCGAGGCCACCATCCTGGAGCAGGAGCTGTTCGCCAACCGCAAGCGGCTGGCCGACGCCGAGCGGGCGCTCCAGGTGAAGGAGACGAAGAAGGCCCGGGAGGACGTTCGGATTGCCGGCAACAAGATCGAGCGGGCCAAGGCGCGGCTGGCGGACCTGCAGCGCGTCGAGCCGAAGGATCGCGACAGCCGTATCTTCCCCGGCGTCTACGCCCCGGTGATCGTCTCCGAGGGCGGAAAGCTGGTCATCAAGCCGATGCGCTACCAGTGCCGCCTGGCCGGGAAGCCGGCCAACTACGACCAGCGCTTCCCCGGCACCTACAACGCCCGTCGCGACAGCCTGGAGAAGTTCTGGGCGCCGGCGTTCGGGCACACCCACGGCCTGATGGTGGTCGACACGTTCTACGAGAACGTCGAGGGGCCGGACGGGAAGAACCAGGTGGTGCAGTTCACCCCGCGCACGGGCGAGCCGATGCTGGTCGCTTGCCTGTGGTCGCACTGGAAGGATCCGGCCGGCAAAGAGCCGGATCTGCTGTCGTTCGCTGCCATCACCGACGAGCCGGAGCCCGAGGTGGCCGCGGCCGGCCACGACCGGACCATCATCAACATCAAGCCCGAGCACGTGGATGCCTGGCTCAATGCGGACCCGGCCGATTTGGCAGGGCTCTACCGGATTTTTGACGACAAGAGGCACCCGTTCTACGAGCACCGCTTAGCTGCATGATCCCTTCGATCTATCGTCGACCGGACTGAACAAAGCTGTAGGCACCGGTTTCAACCCGGCGTTGATGTAGCGGTAATTGGCGGAGTCAATCGCACGAACTCTCGCGCGTAATTCCAAGGGCTGACGTTATTGGCGGCACGCACTCTGATAGCCATTATTGCTCGGTAACATTGCTCTGGACCAGTAAGCTGGGTTCGATCAATGCCGCCAAGCATCCTATGCCATCGCTCTGGTTCGTCCTCGTCGTATCTGCTGCTCTGCGTCATGAATGCTCGCATCCCAAAGTTGTCCTTTTCGAAGAATGCAATCAGCGCCTGCCACTGTTCGGTTTTTTCGAGACGGCTGAACAGATCCTGCAGCCACTGAGGGTCCGACTGTGCAGGGGAATACAGTTCCGATTCTTCAATCAGAATTCTGAAGCCTTTTGGATATGCAAATCGGAAGCATGAAACAAAGCAATCTACAATAGGAATGATTGCAGCGTCCTTGCCTCTGGAATGAACGAATGCAGCAAGCATTGTCAGTGCTTGGCCTGTGTCTCGCAGGCTCAAGTTCATTGCTGAGGCCATTGCCGGGAAGTGCTCTAAATACTCGCATTTATTGAGCTCGGCGGCTGGTGCTACATCCATGAGGTCGACTATATTGGAGATGTAGCAGGGGAATGGCCGAATCTTCTTTCGTTCCAGTGGTTCAACACTGGGCATAACGTGCTTCTCGACAACGTGTTTCGCATAGGTGATGCTACACGGCGCAGATAGATGAAACTCATAGTCGAAGAACTTTCTAAGATAGAGTTCTCCCTCGACGTGAGCGCCGTAAACGGTTCGGACAGCTGATGGGAGGTTGCCGCGATCCGTTGCAATGAGGAACGTTACGCCAGGGATATCAAAGTAATGTTTGATTCTTTCCAGCATCCTAATGGCATAGTCGGGGCGGCATCGATCCAGCTCATCGATAATGAGTAATATCGGTCGCACGGGGCCATTATTCTTTCGGCGTGCTAGTAGGTCTCGAGCTTCTATCAGCGCATCTCGGAAACTTGGCTCTGCTTTACGCTTTTCGTCTTGCGCATCAAGGAGTCGTTCACCCAATTCTCCTGCGCCCGCCGCGGCCGTTCCGGCGCCGCTCCCGGGAAACATGATCTCAGCTGCCACCGCAACAGCAGGCATAAGCAGCTTAGAGCCATTCTCAGCCATTGCCGTGATGGCTTTTCCGATTGCGCTCTTTGCTTTGGCGCCGGTCTCGTGATGCGCCTTTTTTTCTAGAGATAGCTTTATCTCTGAAATGATCGTTACCAAGGGATCTTGCGATTCGTCATTCTTCCATGCGTCGATAGAGATGGATGGTATTGCGAATTCGTTGTTTATGTGGACCTGAAGCCGCTTTAGAAAAGTCGTTTTTCCGGATCCCCAAGGGGCTTGGAGTGACAAGACCAACGGGTCCGTGACGCTTGACGCGATCAAGCGCGACAGCATCTCCGCATCCTTTTTTCTGTCAAATGGATCATCCTTCCAAGCATCCTTATCTGAAATCTTGGGCTGGTCTGGCTTCTTGAGTAACGGATACATTTTCATTCCTTTGAGGTAGGTGTTGGAGCTGCGGGGACGCGCGACACTTCAGATATTGCACAACCCCTGGTCTTTCCGCCAGTTCCTTCAGGGGTCAGCAAATCGCGCGCGGTAGCTCCTGAAACGATGTGGTATAGCTTGGTGAGAGCATGTGCTGGCGCATGCCCCACGCTGGCCGAGCCTCCCGACCTGATGCACCTAGACCAGCCGTGCCCCGCCCGAACTTCTGGTTGATTCGGTCCATGGTGGCCATCAACCGTTCGTTGCCTACCACCGTGGGTCCGAATAGGTCGGCCTGTAGTTCTTCAGGACGGGCCAGGTCCAAGAGCGCCACGCCTGCCTTCTTGTACCCGATGCCTTCGCGTAGCAGCCCGCGTAGCAGCCGGCGCACCACACCCAGTACCACCATCGTGTCCGCGGTCGAGGCCGGTAGGCTGACAGACCGGGTGGCGTTGTGCTGCCGCAGCTCCGGACGGAACGTGTCGGAATGCGCGAACACCCATACCCCGGCGGTGACAAGACCGCGCGCGCGGAGCTTCTCGCAGGCCCTGATGGCGAAGGTAGCCAGCGCCTGAGCTACCGCATCATGGTCTTCCACGCGATCCGCAAAGGACCGGCTCACCATGATCTGCTGCCGATCCGGCTCAACTTCCTCCAGTTCCATGCACGGACGTCCCTGCAGCTCACGTTGAGTGCGTGCCAACGTGACACCGAAGGTGGCCAGGATGTCGTCCGCCGGCGCGTCGCGTAGTGCTGCGGCGGTGCTGATGCCCATGGATTCCAACCGCGGCGCCAGCCGGCGGCCGACGCCCCATAGATCACCTACGGGGAATGTCTGCAGCACCGTGTCCCTGTAGGCCGCATTGCCGAGGTCGATCACACCGTCAGCACTCTTCGCCACCTTGTTGGCCAACTTGGCCAGGGTCTTCGTGGGGCCAATGCCGATGCAATTCGGTATGCCGGTCCACCGGTGCACACGTTGGCGCAGATCCTGGGCGAACCGCTCGCGATCCCGGATTCCGTCCAGGTCGATGAAGCTCTCATCGATGCTGTAGACCTCCACCCGCGGCGCGGCCTCCCGCAGAACGCTCACGACCCGGGCGCTCATGTCTCCATAGAGCCCGAAGTTGGCCGAGCGCATCTGCAGGCCATGCCGGCGCACCAGGTGCTTCAGTTCGTGAGCGGGCTGGCCCATCTTGATGCCGAGCGCCTTGGCCTCGGCCGAGCGCGCGATCGCGCAGCCGTCGTTGTTGCTCAGCACCACCAGCGGAACGCCGCGTAGGCCCGGCTGGAACACGCGCTCGCAGCTGGCGTAGAAGTTGTTGCCGTCAACGAGCCCGAACACGGCCGCTCCGGCGTTTGATCTGGCGGACGACTCCAACGACAGAGAACACTTCCACCTCGGTGGATTGTTCCAGCACGATGGGGGGGAAGTCCGGATTGGCCGAGTGCAGCTCCATGTGGCTTTCGAAGAGCTGCAGCACCTTGCAGGTGGGCTGGTTCCCGTCCCAGATGGCGATGACCAGGTCCCCCGCCTGGGGGGTTACCGACCGGTCGACCACCAGGATGTCCCCGTCGCTGACGCCGGCGCCGCTCATGGACCAGCCATCGGCGCGGTACAGGAATGTGGCGGCGGGGTTGCGCACCAGCAGGCGATGCAGGTCGATTGCATCGTCCATGAAGTCGTCGGCCGGCGAAGGGAAGCCAAGCCGCGCGCGCGCTGCGGCAAGGGGCACGAACTGCGCCGGGCCATCGATCATGGCCGGGCCGATGGGGCGGGCCAGCGTGTGGGGGTAGGAGAGGGACTGCATGGGCGTACTTTGGGAGCGGCACGTCTCACGGGTCGAGACATATTAGTAAGATTACTAAATTTCACGCCCATCTGGTGACTCTGACCGTTCTCCCGCTGATGAATGGTCTACACCCGGCTCATTGATTTTTTACCCTTATGGGGGTATTTTGGCGGTCGTAGCCAAGGAACGGACCGTACTAGGAGAGTCCACCATGCCGATCTCCCCACCAGCACATGCTGTGCTGAACGCCGACGGTTCGTACTCGTGGACGACGCACCAAGGGGTGCAAGAAAAGAACGTTCCCCACTATGCCTTGGCTCTATTCCAAGCAGTCTGTGAGGCCATTGGCACAGACGCCCTAAACCCCGCTACCACCTCAGGGCTTGTGGCCTTGGGGCTCACCCGTAAAGACGCGCTCGCAGTGATTGCCTCTATGGACGGGGGGATGTTCTACAAGTCTATGGAAGCGTTGAAGCGCCCGGGCGTGTGGCAGGACGTGTATCGCGTACCGGTACCCAGCGGTGTGAAGGCCTACGTCAAGCTAAGCCCAATGCACCCGCAGAAGTGTGTGGTGATCAGCTTCAAACCTCTTCTTTGATCCACGGCAACAACAGGTGAATACCATGACCAACGAAGCTCACATTGCCGAACTGTTCAAGGCGTTCAACGTACCTCAAGTTGAGGCCGATCAGTGCTCGATGTGTGGGGCGAAAAATGAATGGGTGCGTTTCGAGCAAATTACCCTTCCCCTTGAGGCCCCTGGTGGTTACCGCGTCGAGGTTGCAGGGCTAAGTGGCACGGTTTGCGCTGCCTGCGGCGAAGTGATCATGGACCCTGAAAGTGGAGAGCGCTTCGCAAATGCTGGCGATGCCTTGGTGCTGCATGCTAGACATGAAGAGGCGAAGAAGCTCAAAGCCGCCCGTAGAAGTCTCTGGCTTACACAGGAAGCTGCGGGTCTATTGACGGGGGGCGGACATAACGCCTTCAGTCGCTATGAAACAGGACAAGCTGTGCCCGTTCCTGCCGTAGGTCACCTCATGGGACTGCTTGCTAAGCATCCTGAGCTTGGTAATGAAATTCCAGGGGTCGAAGTGGTAGAGGTAGAGACGTCGAAGATGCGTCCGGGCCGTGGGCGGTATAGGTTGATGGTTGCGGAGCCTAAACAAGAATCGCCTGAGGATGCGGCCTTGGCTGCAGTTGGCATCGATCATTTGGTTGCGGCACAACAGTCCGGCAAGAAGGATTCAGTGAGGCGTCCACCAAGAGGTCTTGGAAAGAGAAGCCGCTGATGCACTTTGGTGGATAGATCGCGAAGTGGCGCTCTAGTTCATCGCAATCAAACGATGGCGCGCTTTTTTGGAATAGTCGCTGCTTCTGCGACCCCGTGCGAGCATACTGCACCGATGGCGGACTCGCAGAAGTATCCGGCCTCGCTGGAGGCCAAGGCTGCGGCCAAGCTGCGGCAGGCGTCGGACCTCGAACGAGATACCTCTGGAAATTGGCGTTGCCGCGCGCGCCGCCGGCAGAGCGCGCAACGGCTGCGCGCTACGGCCAGCAGTCATCAACGCGCCGCAGGCCGCCTGGCAGGCCTGGATCTACCCGAGGACCTGCCGTTCTAGCGGCTCAGGCCTTTGCGCATTGGCACCACCGTCGCACCGGCGCCGGTAAGCAATTCGTACAGGGCCTCCACCGCAGCGCGCTTCTCCGCGTCGTACTCGAAGAAGTTGTAATGCCGCTTCTGGACGCCACTCAGGCCGTGGGACTGCAGGTGGCCACGGACTTCTTCCGACAGGCCCAGCGCAGCGAGCCGAGTCTCCACCGTGCGTCGTAGGTCGCCCGGCGTGAACGGCGATGTCAGCTCGCCTGCGGCCACCATGCTGGCCACCACCGGATCCATGATTCCTCGGAACTCGTCATAGGTGGCCGGCGCCCTTCCGCCGGTAAGCGAGAACAGGTGCGGCCTGGCGCCGTCGCCGTCACTGTCATCATCGCCGCGCAAGACGGCGAGATCCGCGGCCATCAGCGGGAGCAGTGGCACCAGGTGGACGCGGGGCACCCGGCGACGCCCCTTGATGTCGAGCAAGCGGACGGATCCGGTGCCAGTGTCCGTGTCGTGATCGTGATCTGACCACTTCAGCCGCATCAGCTGTGCAATGCGCTGCCCGCCGGTCAGCAGGTGGAAGCGCACCAGGGCACCCTCCCTCCCGGGCATCGCCTCAATTCGGCGCCAGTAAGCACGAAGCTCGGCCACCGACAGAACCCGGTCGCGCGGCTGACCGCTGTCGAGCGTGGCCAGGTCGCGCGCCGGGTTTCTGGATACGTTGAGCACGCGCAGAGCGTCGGGAGCTGCCGCATCCTGCTTCGCTGCGATCGCTGCTGCGTACGCCGCCCGCAGATACGACCGGATCTTGCCGCCCTCGCGCAGCTTCTTGGCGCGCACCAGTCGCGACAGGATCGGAAGCAGGTCATCCAGCTCAAGCTCGGACGCCGGGCGCGCCCAGAGGCCTGGCCACGGATCCTCGATGTGGCGCTTGATGGAAGCGCGCGTCGCGGCGGCAGAGACCTTGCCAGCGTCCTCCAAGCTCTGGACGTAGGCTGTCATCAGAGCGCCAAGCGTTGCACCAGATCGGCGCGTCGATTCGGCCAGGGCCTCAGCCTTCGCGCGGTCCGCTGCCGCTGCCTCGGCCGCGATCGCGTCGCGCAGATCCCGTTCGCCGGCCTGATACCGCCGTGACAATGCCGCCGCCGCTTCGCGTGCCGCGGTCAGCGCCAGGCCGGTGCCGATCAGCAGACGGTCGCGCTGCCCGTTGGACTTCGTGTGCCTGTAGTAGAACCGCAGCTGCCCGCCGGCCAGCTTGCGCACGTCCAGGCAGCCCGCGCCGCGCGGCGCCGGATCTGAGGCCCATTCGCCGGCCGGCAGTGCGGCCAGTCCCTTCGCTGTAAGCATTCCCTTTGATGCGCCCATTGGTGACCGCTCGGTGACCGTTTGTCCATGGAAAGAGGTGGACGATGATGGGCGCAGGTGGTCGCACAACCTGAGAAAATCAACGACTTAGCTTAAAGCCGGGACGCCTGTGGAAGGTTGTGGAAGCCCTATAGAGGCCTCATAATCCCTTGGTTCCAGGTTCGAATCCTGGTGGGCCCACCATCGAATCAGGCACTTGGAATTATCTGCAGTGTCTTTTCGTCGAGCCAGCGCAACCCGGTGGCATGCACAAAGCTCCGCCGCCTGAGCGAGCGTCATCAGCTTGTCAGCCTGATCCATCAGCGCTTCCCCTTCGTTGGTCACAGCGGCTCAAGCGGGCAAGAGCCTCTTCCACCCGCGCAGACCTCGGTGCAACAGATGGAGTGTTGGAGCCAACACGCCCACGCATGGCCCAGTGGCTGGCATTGTGAATAGCCCTATACAGTTCACTCTTCTCACAGAGCTGCTTGCCCATGAAGTTCCTAGGGACAAGGCCGAGATCAGGAGCGTTCTTCCGGAACTGGCCGGACGACAGCCGCAATAGTGCGCGGCCTCGTCAACAGTGAGCCACTCCTTGCCTGAAATATGAAACGAAGGACCGCCAACCGCTGGCGGAGAGCTTTGATCTCGTCCTGCAGGGAAATGTCGGGTTCAGAGGTATCCATTTAGATCTTCGCCAGCGTGTCCCGACCACCCCGCCGCAGTACGGGCTGTGCCGGAACCCAGGAGATCGGCGAACGGGATTTCAGGGACAGTCACGTCGCCTCCACCGGACGTTCGCCGGGCTGTGCGCCAGTGGCCTACGCCCCTGTGCGGCCCATGGTGCTCCACGCGCACGCTCACTCACCAGTTCCGCATCAGGTACACAGCCAAACCCAGCAGCGCGCAGCAGGCCAATACCTGGATGACACCCCGTTTGAAACGGAACAGGGCCACGACGGCGAACAGCGTGAGCAGCGCCGATGGCCAATCGAACGGGCCGACAAACCCCTGCGGCCAGAACACGTGGTAGCCAAAAAACAGGGCCAGGTTGAGGATCACGCCGACCACGGCGGCGGTGATGGCCGTCAACGGCGCGGTGAACTTCAGTTCGTTGTGCGTCGATTCCACCAGCGGGCCACCCGCGAGAATGAGCAGGAAAGAGGGCAGGAAGGTGAACCAGGTGACCACGCTGGCAGCCACCGCGCCAGCCAGGAATGCCTGACCAGTACCCACTGCATCAGCGGCATGCCCACCGACGAAGCCGACAAAGGCCACCACCATGATCAGCGGCCCCGGCGTGGTCTCGCCCAAGGCCAGGCCGTCAATCATCTGCGTGGGTGTCACCCAGCCGTAGTGGACCACCGCGCCCTGGTAGACATAGGGCAGCACCGCATAGGCGCCGCCAAAGGTCAGCACTGCGGCCTTGGTGAAGAACCAGCCCATCTGGGTCAACGTGCCTTCCCAACCAAACAGCGCGGTCAACACGCCCATGGGCAACGCCCATAGCGCCGCGCCTGTGGCCGCCAGCACGATCAGGCGCCGCCAGCGAAAGCGCGCATGCGCCGGCGCAGGGGTATCGTCGTCGATCAGCGCAGGTCCGAACGTCTGCCGCGGGGCACGTTGGTCACCATCGGCGCCGAACATCCGTGGGGCGAATCGTCCGCCGCAATAACCGATCAGCGCAGCACCCAGTACGATCAGCGGGAAGGGCAGACCGAAGGCGAAAATGGCCAGAAACGAGGCAGCGGCGATCACCTGCAACCAAGCATTCTTCAGCACGCGCGTGCCGATGCGATAGGCGGCATGCACCACGATGGCCGTGACGGCCGGCTTGATCCCGTAGAACAACCCGGCCACCACGGGCATTTCACCGAACGTCACATAGAGCCATGACAGCCCGATCAGGATGAGCAGCGAGGGCAGCACGAACAGCATCCCGGCAACCACCCCGCCCCAGGTACGGTGCATCAGCCAGCCAATGTAAGTGGCGAGTTGCTGGGCTTCCGGCCCGGGCAACAACATGCAGTAGTTCAGTGCATGCAGGAAGCGCCGTTCGGAAATCCAGCGCCGACGCTCGACCAGCTCCTGGTGCATGATCGAAATCTGACCGGCGGGACCGCCAAAACTGATGAAGCCGAGCTTCAGCCAGAAGGCAACGGCCTCCCGGAAGCTGACCGATCGCGGTGGCTGCAGCGGATCCTGCGTGTCCTGCACTGTGTGCTTCACGTTGAGACGATTCCCTGACGAGGTTGGCCAGCCGTCAGCAATGACAGAAGTCGCGGTCAGCCGTTGATCGTCCTGGTCCAGTGCCTCCCGCATCCGGCGAGGGTACTCTCGCTGCCCTGGTCTGGCGTTACAGCTGCGTGCGCCGCCCGCGCCCATCGATGCTGTAGCGTCCCGCCCCGGTGCAGGCCAGCAGCAGGAAGCCGCCGGCGAGGCCCAGGTTCTTCAGGAACATGATCTGCTGGGTCTGATCGGCGAAGTTGTGGTGGAAGATGAAAGCGGTGACCAGGCTGAAGCCTGCGAGCACGACCGCCACCAGCCGGGTCTGGAAGCCGAGCAGGATGCACAGGCCGCTGCCGATTTCGAACGCGATGGTCGGCCAGAGCAGGATGCCGGGTACTCCCATCGCCTCCATGTAGCCCTGGGTACCGCTGAGATCGCCGAGCTTGCCCAGCCCGGAGACCAGGAACAGGGCCATCAGCAGGATGCGTGCAAGCAGGTAGGCGAGCGAATGCGATGAAGTGCTCACGTCGATGTCCTCGGATATGGCCGACGCAGGCGATCGGAGCCCACCGGCGGTGAAGCCCGTGTCTACGCGCCGGGCCAGGCGCCTTGACAGCTGCCGCGCTGCAGTAGACCTTTCCCGCATGACGATCGATATTGAATCGCTCAGCCTTCGCGAGCTGGGTGCCCTGGTGGTTGCCGCTGAACAGCGGAAACAGCTCATTTCCAGCCGCCGTCCGGCCAGTGCGGTGCGGCGGATGCTGAAGGCCGCCGCCGCCGAAGCCGGCTACACCCTCGAAGAACTCTTCGGCGGCCAAGCCTCGGAAACACCTGCGCCCGCCCGCAAACCCGCCCGCCGTAAATCCGGCAAAGTCGCGCCCAAGTATCGCGACCCGGAATACAAGCGCCTGACCTGGACCGGTCGCGGGCGCATGCCGCGCTGGTTGGCGTCCAAGGTGTCGATGGGCCACAAGGTCACCGATTTCCTGATTCCTGGCTTGGCCAGGCCGACCGCTGGCAAGACCAGCACCATCGGCAAGCGGACCGTCATCAAGAAGGGATGACGCTGCAGCACTGCTACCCTGCCCGGGTCTTTCAACCAAGGAACACGGGATGGCACACGCGAGTGGCATGACGATCACGCCGAAAGTCCTGCACACAGCCGCAGGCGCGGCCGTGCTGGTCAGCCTGTTGGCCTGGGCGGTGGAATGGAGCGGGATGGCCTATGTCTGCCCGTACTGCCGCGTGCAGCGCACGGTCATCGGCGTGCTCGGCCTGCTGACGCTGTTCGCGCGCCCGGGGAGCCTCATCGTGCCCTGGTTGTCGTACACAGCGGGTGGCTTCGCCTTCGTGGTCGCAGCGATGCAGCACTTCAACGGTTGGAAACGCATTTCCGCAGGCGACTTCAGTTTCAATGAGCAGTGGTACATCGACCCTTGGCTGTTGTCGGGCTGCGCGATGCTGATCCTGGTGGCGCAGCTGATGCTGGTGCAGGCCGCCTGCCGGCGCAGCTTGCGCTGAGTGTTTCCACGCATGGCGTGGAACTACCCGTTCTGGAATACCGCCAGCTGCGCGGCGAAGGCGCGCTGGTAGGCGGGCCGCTGCGTCGCGCGGGCCACATAGGCGGCCACCGTCGGATACTCGTCGAGCAGCCCGCTGCTCTTCAGGCGCAGCAGCACCGAGACCATCATCAGGTCGCCCACGCTGAAATCGCCGTCCAGCCACGGCGCCTTGGTCAGCCATGTCGACAGTTGCGCCAGTCGCGCCCGAACCCGCTCATCCAGCATCGGCAGCCGCTGTGCGTACCACGGCCGCTCGCGCTTCAGCACCCAGGCCATGGAGCGCTCGACGATGGGTGGTTCCACCGTGTTCAGCGCAGCGAACACCCACATGATCGCGCGCATGCGGGCGTCCGGATCGCGCAGCAGCAGGCCGGGGTGCTGTTCGGCCAGGTGCAGGACGATGGCGCCGGATTCGAACAGGGTCCGGTCGCCCTCCTGCCAGGTGGGAATCTGCCCGAACGGATTCCGTGCCAGGTGCGCGGGCTGCTTCATTTCGGTGAAGGTGAGCAGTTGTACGTCATAGGCTACGGCCAGTTCCTCCAGTGCCCAGCGCACGCGCATGTCACGGGCCAGGCCCTGGCCGCGGTCGGGGGAGGTGGCGAAGGCGGTGAGGATGGGAGGCATGGGAGCAGTCCGCGGTCAAGGATGGCTTTGATGATCTGACGAGCGAGTGCGCCGTAAATCGACATGCGGGCGGTGCCCTGCACGTTGCCTGCACGTGTTCTGCACGCACGCACTGTCCTGGATACATCAGTCTGCCGGGGTCATCCGCAGAGACAGGTAACAGGCATGAATACCCCCGGAAAACCGAAGCCCAGTTGGCGCCAGAGAAACGTGCTGATGGGAGCACTCGTTGCGGTCCTGGTGATCGTGCTGATCATCCTCTTTGTTCCTTGGTGACCCTGCCCAGGATCGCTCGATGTGATCCACGCGCCACCGCCGCGTGAAAAAGTCAGTGCGGGTTGGGTGAAGTGATGTACGTATCAATCGTTGCTCACCTGCGAACCACACAAGTGTGTCCAGAGTGGATCCACAGGCAGCGCGGTCGAGGCTGCTTTTCTCCCCCGAAACGACGATACAGGAGCAACGCCATGAGCACCCAGTCCACCATCGAACATCGTCTCAACGACCTGATCGAGATCGCCCGTGACGGCAAGTCGTTCTATGAAGAAGCGGCGACCAAGGTGAAGGATGCCGAGCTGTCGGCCCTGTTCACCCGCATCGCCGGCGTCAAGGGCCGCATCGTCGCGGCGCTGAGTGGTTCGGTGGCTGCCAGCGGCGGCAAGCCGGCCGAGCATGGCACCGTGGTGGGTTCGATGCAGCAGTTCTATGGGAAGGTGCGTGCAGCCTTCGGTGACACCAACTATGGCTATGTGGCCGAGCTGGAAGAATCGGAGGACCGCCTGCTGGGCGCGTTCAAGGACGTGCTGAAGGACAACGAGCTGCCGCCGGCGGTACGCCAGGAAGTCACCCAGCTGTTGCCGGAAGTGCAGGAGTGCCACAACGTGATGCGCGCGCGCAAGCATGCGATGAAGGCGGCCTGACGATCAGCGGCGTCCCACTCCCCAGGGACGCCGCGGCCGGGGCGGCACCGCTGCCCCGGCCACCCTTGCCGGTGTGCTGCTAGAAGGGGGCGGCCATCAGGCCGCCCCGATGCTTCAAGCGCACATTTTCGGAATCAGAACCGCACCGACCAGCGCACATTCGCACTGTGGTCGCGGCTTTCACTGCCGTACTGGCCGCTGTAGCCCAGTTCCAGCTGCTGGCGCTCGGTCAGCCAGGCCGACAGACCCAGTTCGGCCACCACCGCGTTGTCGGCGATCGGCGCGCCGTTGACCGCAAACGTCGTGCTTCCGTTGGCGAAGGCCAGGTTGGCGACCTGGCTGCGATCACCGGAAGCGCGGCGATAGCCGACGCCACCGCGCAGGTGCAGCCAGCTGTCCTGCTGGAACGAAGCCTTCAGTCCCTTGTCGAAGCGCAGGCCGGCAGTGGCAATCGTGGTTCCGGTATCGTCCACCTTGCCCTGCAGTGCCGCTGCTCCACCGCGTTCGTTGACGCGCTTGAGGTCCACTTCCACGCGTGCGACCTGCAGGTAGGGCTCCAGCCCGGCTTCCGGGCCACCGAAGCGGTAGCCGGCTTCGATGAAGGCTTGGCGGGTGCGGGCGTCGTAGCGCGCGCTCAGGCTGTCGCTGAAGCCTGCGAAGGCGACATCACGCGTGCTCTTCACCTCGTGCCTGCTCCACGCCACACCACCGCGCAGGCCGAAACCGCCCCAGTTGTGGCTGGCGTAGGCACCGAAGTGCGTGTTGTCGATCTTCGACTTGGCACGACGCTCCTGCTGCTTCACGTCGGTGCGGCCCGTACCGGCCAGCACGCCGACCTGCCAGCCGGAGAACTCGCGGTCGATGCCGACCAGCAGGCCGTTGCTGTTGGCTTCGGTGCGGGCAGTGTTGACGTCACCGTCCAGCTTGCTGTTGCCACCGATGGCCTGCACCCATGCACCCGTCGCGTCACCCACGTCGCTACCGGGCGCGGCGGCGCCGGCACGGCGTGACAACGCGGCATCGCGCACGTAGCGGCTGCCCTCGACCAGGGCGATGGCCGTGGCCGGATGCAGCTCGCCGCTGAGGCCATCGAGCACGCCTCCAACCTGCTGCGGGAACAGCTGGGTCAGTGGTTTGGGCAGGCCCTGGGCGATCGGCAGCAGGTCGGCGGCGGCCGCCACGGCACGCTGGTTGGGCGTGTGCGCGGCGGTGGTCAGTGAAGCGCCACGGGCGACGTCGATGCGCGTGCCGTTGGTGCCGTAGGCCAGGCTGAACTGCAGGAACGGGGAGAACGCGCTGAAGTCGGTCTTGGCGAACTGGCCGTTGACGCCTCCGTCGGCACGCAGGAAGTTGAACTGCTCGCCGAGGTAGTACACGCCCGGCTCCGGCAGCGCGACCAGCGTGCCGCCAAGGGTGGCGGTGCCGGTCACGTGCAACTGGTCACTGCGGCCACCCGGGGCCAGCTCGGCGGCATAGACGCCGGTGGCACCCTGCACGTAGTTGCCGTTGATGGTCAGCGTGCCGATCGAGTTGCCCGGCGCGATGATGCCGTCCACGCGGGTATTGCCGAGCGTGCCGACGCCCTTCAGCAGGCCGTTGGCGCCGACCGTGGTGGTGCCGCCGGTCTGCGTGCCGTTGAAGGACACCACGCCGCCGTTGATCACCAGGTTGCTGTTGTTCAACACGCCGCTGGCGCTGACCGTGCTCACGCCACCGGTAGTGGTCAGTGCGGTGGAGACCAGGCTGCCGTTGAGCAGCAACTGGCCGCCCTTTACTTCGACCGCCGAGGCAAGCGTGTTGGCGCCGTTCAATTCCAGCGTACCGTCCTGCAGTACCGCGCCGTTGAAGCTGTTGTTGCCGCTCAGGCGCAGCCAGCCGATACCGGATTTGGTCAGCTTGCCAGGGCCACCGATGTCGTTGGTCCAGTTGTCCCAGGCATCGCCTTCCCAGACTTTCAGGCCGCCGGCCTTCTGGTTCATCACCACGTTGGTGTCCACGCGCAGCGAGCCGTAGCCCTCGATGGCCTTCTTCAGGTCCACCATGCCCCAGCCGTAGATCGGATCGATGCCTGCTGCACCGAGGTCGCGTGCGGTGGTCAGCAGCACGTCGCGCACCTGCGCGTTGTCCAGATAGGGGAAGCGCTCCATCAGCAGGCCGAGCGCGCCGGTGATGTGTGGCGCCGCCATCGACGTGCCGGTCTTGGTGCCATAGACGTACTGGGTGTTCTCGCTGTCGATGATCAGCCGCACATAGGCGGAGGTGTTCTCGACGCGGCCCTGGATATCGCCGGACACGATGGTGCTGACGATGTCGGTGCCGGGTGCCGAGATGCACCAGTTGGCGGCAACGCCGCAGATGCTGGAACTGCCATCGATCACATAGTCGGTTTCGCCCGCAGCGGCGTTGGGTCGGCGGACGTTGGCGACCGCGAGCCAGTACGGTTCCAGTTCGGGCTTCCAGCGCGGCATGGCGGCCGTGATTCCGGCGACGGCGCCGCTGCCGTTGCCAGCCGACCACACCTGGATGAGGGTGGAGCCCGGGGTATCGCCATTGCTGGCGTAGATGCTGCCGTACACGCCGTAGTCGGCACCGATGTTGGCGTACTGCTGGTCCAGCGCGGCGGCGGTCATGTTGCGCGTGGAGATGCCCCAGCTGTGGTTGATGGCACGCACGCCCTGCGCCTGGATCTGTGCATACATATCCAGCGTGGCGGCGTCATCCGGATCGGTGCGGTACACCGCGCGCGGGCGATAGTAGTTGTCCGGATCCAGGCGCCACTCATAGTAGGTGTCGCCGAACACGCGGGCGGCGGTGAGATCCGCACCAAAGGCCACGCCATGCATGCCGGTGCCATTGCGGTTGGCGCCGATGGTGCCAAGCACATGCGTTCCGTGGTCGGCGTAGCTGAAGCCATAGGGCTGGCCGGCCGCGATGAGGCGTGCCGCGAGTGCGGCCGGAACGCCGGCACCGAGGCCGTAGTAGTTGTAGCCGGGCTGTTCGCCGCGTGTCTGCCCGCAGGCACCGGTCCCCGCGACCACACCCGGCGTCGCGCAGTCGGCACCGATGGTGATGCTGGAGGTATTGCGTCCTGCAAACTCCGGATGCGCCAGCGCGGAGCCCGAATCGAACAGCGCCAGGCGTACGCCCTTGCCGGTCAGGCCGCGTGCATAGGCGTAGTCCGCGCCCATCGCAGCCAGGCCCCAATCGGCGTTGAATTCATCGCTGCGCCAGCTGGCCGGATCGCCCGGGTTGCCAAGAACGGCGGTGCTGCTGGCGGCAGGTGCAGCGGCCGTCGCTGCGGGTGCAGCGTTGGCAGCAGGCTGCGCCCATGCAGCCTGCATCTGGCGCTGCTGCTGCCAGGCCTCGAGTGATTCGCTGGCCATGGCTGGCAGTGTGGTGGCCAGCAGCAGCGAGCTGGCGACGGCAAGCGCCAGCGGGCGGTGCGACAGGGAGCGGGACGAACGGCCGTACAGCGGGTGATTCATCGGACAACTTCCTTGGTTGACGGACAACAAGGCCGTTAACGGCAAGGCAAGGCGACATCCCCCAGTGATGTGAAGAAAATTTTATGAACGCGTTAATTTTCTGTGACGGGCATCTGCGGCGGCTCCGCCGGGCAGCGCACCGTGACTCTCTTTCGAGGTGCTGGAGCCGTCTTGCCGGGGCCGGTGGCGGGTCCGATGCGCTGCCGGACAACCCGCCGGACGAGCGCGGCAATTCGCCGATCCTGCCGTGGCGCAACATTGATGAGCTGGCCGGGCAGCTGCGTGTGCTGGGGTTGCTGCACCGCTGAGTCGAGCGGCATCGGCCTTCACCCAGCGTCCCGTGTGCAGCGCTAAGGTGGCCCGGCCTGGGCTCACCAGGTTTATCAAGGAGCGATGTCGATGCGTACTTTCGGGAAAGTGATCGCCGGTGTTGTGTTCGCGTTGGCCTGCAGCGGCTCGGTGGCCGTGGCCGGACCGGTCCAGCCCTGCGATCTACCCTGCTGGAAGGGTTACCAGGCATGTGTGTCCGGTGGTGGTGATGCCATGGAATGCCAGTACGAATACGATCGATGTGTCATGGAGCGCTGCGGCGCGGTGTAAGCCCAGCCATGCTCGGCTGAAGACGGGCCCCGTCCGTGACGGGGCTCTTCTGTTCGTGCGCAAGGTCGGGCAGTCTCGACACATTCTTCCTGGCGGAGTGGAACATGGCCGTCAAGCGTGTCGTCGCCAACATCGCCACGCCCGATCCCTCACGTGCCGCGGCGTTCTATGGCGAGCTGCTCGGCATGCCGGTGGTGATGGACCATGGCTGGATCGTCACCCACGGCGGGCAGGGCAGTGCGCTGGCGCAGGTCAGCTTCGCCAGTGAAGGAGGCTCAGGCACGCCGGTGCCGGACCTGTCGATCGAAGTGGACAATCTGCAGGACGTGCTCCAGCGCATGCGCGCGACCGGCATCGCGCTGGAATATGGCCCGGCCGACGAACCCTGGGGCGTTCGGCGCTTCTTCGTCCGCGATCCGTTCGGTCGGCTGTTGAACATCCTCGCCCACGCCTGACGGTGCGCGCGGGACGATGACCGTCTACCGGCGTGCTGGCCCTGCTCGCGGCATCCGGGCTGCTCCGGCAGCACAGGCGCGCCTGAACGCGCCGCGGTCAGCCCTGCTGGCGTTGTGGACCGTCCCCCGTTGGCGTCGCTTCGGCCGCTTGCCGCTGCTGCCGTGCATTGGCGTGGCGAGCGTGCCCGCCTTCGCGGCCGATCGCTGCCATGTGCTGTCGGTTGCGGCTGATCGCCTCGCCGCCCTTGCGGCCGGCCACGCGTGCCTCGGCCGGGCTGAACTCATGTGCATTGCCGGACGCATGCGCGGCGCGTCCTCCCTTTGCGGCGATCGCGCGCTGCTTGTCCTGGTCCATCGAGGCGAAGCCACGATGGGAAGTGCCGTGGTGCTGGTCGGCCATGGGAAGGCTCCCGTTGCATGGAAGGGAAGCTCATCCTTGCCGGTTCCCGGCTAACGGAGTGTCCGCACCGGTGCGGCTGCCTTCACGCCGCACCGTACTGCTTTTCACGGCGCAGGTACGCCGCTGCGCGCATCGCCCTGCGTGGCTAGGACGAACTGCACCCTTCACCCAGGCCGGCGTGATGGGTTCGTCCACGTTGAACGCGTGGATGCAGCGGCCGGCCAGGACGACTGGTTGATGGCCTGGCGCGCCGATGCCCGCAGCAATGGTGCCGGCGTGCGCGAGGTGCGGGTGATGGAGGGCAACATTGGCTACCTGCGACTGAGTACCTTCTATCCGCTGGATCTGGCGCGCCCGAAGTTCGCTGCGGCCCTCACCCTGCTGGCCGACACCGATGGCCTGGTGCTGGATCTGCGCCAGAACGGGGGCGGCGACGATGCAAGTGCCGACCTGCTGGTACGCACGCTGCCGGACGCGAAGATCGACGCGGTGCAGCAGCTGGACCAGCGCGGCCGGCGCACGCCGGCACCGCTGCCGCCTGCCAGCCTGCCTGCGTACCTGAAACCGCTGGTGGTGCTGATCGATCGCCGCACCGCTTCGGCGGCCGAATTCGTCGCCTATTCGCTGCAGGCACTGGGCCGCGCGCGGATTGTCGGCACGCGCAGTGGCGGTGCCGCGCATATGTTTGGTGATCCTGTGCTGCTGCCCGATGGCTATCAGATCAGTATTCCCGACAGGCAACCCATCAATCTGCGCACCGGTGGAAACTGGGAACGTACTGGCGTGAGGCCTGATGTGGCCGGCGGCGACGATCCGCTGTTCATCGCGCGGCAACTGCTGGCGCCTGCGAAGTCGTCAAGATGAACGCACGATTGCATGGCTGTCCTATCGCGGATGCGCGATTGCATGCCTAGAATCGAAGCATCCCGGTAGTTCCCGGGCGCTTCGAGTGAATGGACTCAATGAAGATTCTGTTGACCGGCAGTTCCGGCCGCATCGGGCGCGCGATCTTCGGTGCGTTGGCGGCTGCCCACGAAGTGGTGGGGCTGGACCGCAGTCCGTTTGCCACCACGCGCATCATTGCCGATGTCAGCGATCGGCAGGCCGTCGCGCGCGCGGTGCAGGGCGTGGATGCAGTCATCCATACCGCGGCCCTGCATGCCCCACATGTCGGCCTGGTGCCGGATGCGGTGTTCCAGCAGATCAACGTGGAGGCCACCGCACACCTGCTGCAGGCGGCACGCGAAGCCGGTGCACGGCGCTTCGTGCTGACCAGCACCACTGCGTTGTATGGCCATGCCGTGGTGGCCGGTGGCTGCCGTTGGATCGACGAAGACACCGAGCCGCTGCCGCGCACGATCTACCACCGTACCAAGCTGCAGGCAGAGACCCTGGCCGAAGCCGCCGCCACGCCGGGCTTCAGCGTTCGCGTGCTGCGCATGGGCCGGTGTTTTCCGGAACCGCCCGAACGGATGGCGATGTTCCGCCTGCATCGCGGTATCGACGCCCGCGATGTGGCCAGCGCACATGCTGCACTGCTGCTCGACGAAGGCGCCCGGTTCGCGCGCTACCTCGCCTGTGCCCCGACGCCGTTCCGGCGCGAGGACTGCCTGGAGCTGGCCACCCACCCGCGCAGCGTGCTGGCCCGTCGCGCGCCGCAGCTGCTGGCCGAGTTCGAACGCCGTGGTTGGCCGCTGCCATTGAGCATCGACCGTGTCTACGACAGTGCCCGCCTGCGCGGCGAGCTGGGCTGGCAACCGTGCTTCGGGCCGGACGACGTGCTTCAGCAGTATGCCGTCGGCAGCATCGAGGTACTGCCGCGGGCACAGTGGATCAAGGACCGCGTGGCCGAGTGAGGGCATCGCGAGAGGGGGAGCGTTGAGCCGACCCTGAGCGGATTCAGGAATGTGCAGGCCGACCGCCTCAACCTCGTTGGCGGGCGGCCGCTAACTCAGTGCGCTTCCAGCGCCGGGCGCGCCCCGGCGGCCGGTGGCCTGCGCGACGGATCGCGCGCCTGCGCGGTGCCCTCGTGGTGCCGGTCGTCCTGAACTGCCTTGCGGACCCTCCCATGTCTTCTTCCCGCTCTGCCGCTGCCCAACGCCCGGGCAGCATCGCCCACAAGTTGATGCTGGGCACCGCCGTGATCGCGCTGCTGTGCTTCGGCCTGACCGCCTTCCTGATCTACCGGCAGGCCAGCGCCAGTCTGATCAGCGCCTCGCGCCAGACCATGACCAGCGAGGCCAACGCTGAGGCGCGCCAGGTGGCGGCTGATCTGGGCACCGCTTTCGCCAGCAATGACGCCATGGTCGAGGCTGTGCTGGCCCAGCGTGCCCGTGGTGATATACCCGACCGCGCCAGTCTGGCGGCGGTGCTCGGCGAACAGCTGCGTGCTCATCCTCAATGGCTGGGCAAGAGCACCATGTGGGAGGCCGATGCCTTCGACGGCAAGGATGCGGAGTTCGTCAATACCGAAGCACACGATGCCACCGGTCGCTACATGAGCTACTGGGCCTGGCAAGACGGCAAACCGCAGCAGTCGGTGATGACCGACTACACCGAGACTGCCAGCGGTTCCGGTGACTGGTACATGGTGCCCAGCCGCGACAAGCTGCCGAAGGTCAGCGAACCTTACGCCTATGACATCGCCGGCCAGAAGGTGCTCATGAGCACCCTGAGCACGCCGATCATCGAGAACGGCAGATTCCTGGGCGTGTTCACTGTCGACTTCTCGCTGGCAGCGCTGCAGAAGCACCTGTCAACGCTGAAGCCGATGGGGGCTGGCCGCGTCGAACTGCTGTCGCCCAAGGGCGTGGTGCTGGCCTCGGCCAATGCCGCCGAGATCGGCAAGCCGCGCAACGATGCCCTGACCCGCAGCATGCTGGCCGACATCGCCGCCGACCGTCCGTTCGATGCCTTCAGCCCCGACGCAGCCGGCAATGTACGCGTGTATGTGCCGCTGCGCGTGGGCGACGCCCCGCAACGCTTCGCGCTGGGCGTGGTGATGCCGCATGCGGTGATCGTGTCTGAGGCACGCCAGCTGCTGTGGCTGACCCTGCTGGTCGGCGTGATCGCCGCGCTGACCCTCAGCGCCGGCGTCTACGTGCTGCTGCGCCGCCTGGCGATCCGCCCGTTGGCCGAAGCGGTACGCGTGGCCGGCGATGTCGCCGCCGGCAAGCTGGACAGCACGCTGCCGGCGCGCAGCAACGACGAAGTGGGGCGCCTGCTGGACGCAATGCAGGGCATGCGTGGGCAGTTGCAGTCGGTGATGGCTGCGCAGGCCGAAATGGCGCGCCGGCACGATGCCGGTGAACTCAGCTATCGCATGGATGCTGCGGCCTTCCCGGGCGAGTACGGCCGCATGGTGGCCGACAGCAACCAGCTGGTGGCCTCCAGCAATGCGGTCACCCAGCGCCTGGTTGAAGTGATGCAGCGCTATGCCGTGGGCGACCTCAGCGTGGACATGGAAGTGCTGCCGGGCGAGAAGGCGGTGTTCACTGCCGCAATGGCGACCACCAAGCGCAACCTGGCCGCGATCAACGAGCAGATCCAGCAACTGGCCGCCGCCGCCGCCGCCGGTGACTTCGCTGTGCGCGGTGATGCACTGCGCTTCGAGCATGATTTCCGCCGCATGGTGGAGACCCTGAACACAATGATGCAGGTCAGCGACCACAACCTGGCGGCACTGTCGACGCTGCTGCGCGCGATCGCCGCCGGTGACCTCAGTGCGCGCATGCAGGGCGACTTCCACGGCGTGTTTGCGGTGATGCGCGACGATGCCAACAGCACCGTGCAGCAGCTGACCCAGATCGTCGGCCAGATCCAGCAGTCGGCGGCCAGCATCCGCCTGGCCGCCGGTGAGATCGCCGCCGGCAACAGCGACCTGTCGCGCCGCACCGAGCAGCAGGCCGCCAACCTGGAAGAAACCGCCGCGTCGATGGAAGAACTGACCTCCACCGTGCGCCAGAATGCCGACCATGCGCTGCAGGCAAACACGCTGGTCGGTTCCGCAGCGGGCGTGGCCAGCGAAGGCGGCCAGGTGGTCAGCCAGGTGGTGCACACCATGGAGCAGATCGAGGCGTCTTCGCAGCGTATCGCCGAGATCATCTCGGTGATCGATGGCATCGCGTTCCAGACCAACATCCTGGCGCTGAACGCCGCAGTGGAAGCGGCGCGCGCCGGTGAACAGGGCCGTGGCTTCGCAGTGGTGGCCAGTGAAGTGCGGGCGCTGGCGCAGCGCTCGGCGGGTGCTGCCAAGGAGATCAAGGAGCTGATCGACGCCTCGGTGGCCCAGGTCGGTGCCGGCGCGCAGCTGGTGCACGGTGCGGGGCGCACCATGCAGGACATCGTCGGTCAGGTCGGCCGGGTCAACGAGATCATGGCCGAGATCTCGGCCGCGTCGCGCGAACAGTCGGCCGGCATCGAGCAGGTCAACCAGACCGTGGTGCAGATGGACGAAACCACCCAGCAGAACGCCGCGCTGGTGGAGGAAGCCAGTGCCGCCGCCCGTGCGATGGAGGAGCAGGCCGAGCAGCTGGCAGTGGCGGTGTCGCGCTTCCGCCTGCAGGCCGAGCCGGAGGGCATGGCCCGCCGCGCGGCTTGATGCCGGAAACGAAGACGCCCGGCGGCTGCCGGGCGTCGGATGCATCCTTGCCGCGCATCCCGCGCAGGTCTGATGGCTCAGAACATTCCTTCAAACGGATTCCAGCTGGCGCGTCCTTCCACCTTTTCCAGGTAGTAGCTGTAGTTGGTGCTGGAGGCGACCAGCAGGTTCATGGCGATGAACAGCATGCGCCCGACGACATCCGGCAGGAACATGCTGACGATGGCCAGCGCGATGTTGATGCCGATCACCACCAGTGCCTTGCGCCACATGCCGAGAATCAGCAGGTAGATGGCACCGAAGAACAACGCGAAGAAGTTCAGGTTGATCTTCAGGCGGTCACCAAAGGACAGCGCCTTCCAGGCCTGCTTGAAGCCGGGGTTCTTGGGGGCGCCGTGCTGGCGGAAGAAGTTGAAGCGGAACTGCCACTTCGGGCTGAACTGGGACAGGTCGGTGGTATTCATTGGGAAACATCCCTGTGAGAAAACGTTTTCATGATAGGACAAGTCCTATTCAGGATCCAAGCGCTAGCGTCAAGAATGTGACGCCTGCCTTGTTCCCGCGCCTGCGGCCAAGCGCCGCGCCGTCACCCACCCGCCTTGTTTTTAGGATAGGGTGCGCAGTTCCGCTGCCGCCCCGGCTGAGCCCGTGCGGCGGCGGGATGTCCATGGAGGTTGCATGACCACACCTGCTACACCGGAAAACGCACCGGGACCGGTGCTCCTGCCGACACCTGAAGTGGTGCAGGCACAACAACTGCTCGCACGCCAGCAACTGGCGGTGGCGATGGACCGTGCGCGCACGGCCGCCACGCGGGATGCGGCTCCGGCCGCGCTGGAAAGCGAGTAACCCGCAACACCGTCGATCGCGCTGGCATGTCGCCAGCGCGATCACGGCGCGTGCCGCCGGTCAGAACCGCGCGGTCATGCTCAGGAAGTAGCTGCGCCCGGCGACGAAGTAGTCGGTGGAGCCTTCCGCATACAGCTTCTTGTCGGCCAGGTTGCTGACGCCACCGCGCAGGGTCAGCACTTCGTTGACGTTCCAGGCCGCGGTCAGGTCATACAGCGTATAGGCCTTGAGGAAGGTCGTGGCGGTGCCGGTCTGCCTGCCGGTGTACTGCGCCGACAGGCTGCCGGAAAACACCGTGCTGGGCGCCCAGTCCAGCGACGAATAGCCGGAGAACTCCGGTGTATCGATCAGGTTGCGGCCGGTGGTCAGGTTCCTGGCTTCCTTCATCCAGGTCGCCGAGGTGCGCCAGCGCCACTGCTCGCCGAAGCGGACGTTGAGGTTGCCTTCCATGCCTCGGGTGCGCGCGCGCTGTACGTTGCTCATGCGCGTCCACCAGATGCCGTTGAACCGGCCCAGTGGTGCGTACTCGATCTTGTTCCGGAAGTCGGTGTGGAAATAGGTCACGCCGACATCGATCAGGTCATTGTCGAAACTGATGCCGATCTCGCGGTTGGTGCTGGTCTCCGGATCCAGGTCCGGGTTGCCGGCCATGTAGCACCCGCCGCGGGTGTAGCCCAGCGGGATCAGCGAGGTGCAGCCGCGGCCCCCGGACTGGGTAGCGGCACTGGCCGAGTTCTCGGTCAGGCTGGGCGCACGGAAGCCCTTGGAGACGCCACCGCGGATCGTCCACTGTTCGGCCGGGTGCCACACCAGGTACCCACGCGGGCTGACGTGGCCGCCGAACTGCTCGTGATGGTCCAGGCGCGCGCCCACGGTCAGGGCCAGGGTGCGGTGCAGTTTCAGCTCGTCCTCGGCAAACAGCGCCCAGGTGTCCACGTCCAGAGTGGAGCCGCTGACCGCGTTGCCGGCATAGTCGATCGGCGCGCGGCCGATGGTGTCGGTGTTGGTCAGCTCCTGCCGCTTCCATTGGCCGCCTGCGGCGAACTGGTGTTCAACGCCGAGGGTGAACGGCGTGGTCAGGCTGCCCTCGATGATCGTATCGGTCGCTTCGGAACGGCCGGCAGCACCGATGTCGTTCCTGTACTCGGTCCAGTACGCACTGATCTTCGAATTGCCGAAGCGCCACTTGCCATCGTGGTTGAGCGCCAGCGAGCTGCGCTTGAGCTCACTGGCACCCCAGGCACCTTCGTCCTGCTTTTCCAGCGACGCATCGATGAAGGCCTGCTGCACGCCGTGCCCGGCTTCCAGCGACAGTTCCTGTGCGTCGCTCAGCTTCCACTGCAGCAGCGCATCGACGTTGCGGTCCTTCTCGCCGGCATAGGCGTTGCCGTAGACACCGCCGTTGGAGCGGTCCGAATCGCGGCGCATGCTGTTGGCGCCGATGCGCAGGCCGAAGCGTTCGCCCAGCGGTCCGGAGAACGTGGCGCCGATCTGCTGGGTATCGCCGCGCTTGCCGTCAGCCGGGCGGGTGTAGCTGTGGGTGGCGCTGCCGTTCCATTCGTCGCCGATGCGCCGGGTGATGATGTTGATCACCCCGCCCATCGCATCGGAGCCATACAGCGACGACATCGGCCCGCGCACCACTTCGATGCGCTCGATCTGGTCCGGCGAGATCCAGTTCAGGTCCTGGCGACCGAGGTCGGGGCGATAGTGGGTCGAGGCCGAGCTGCCCATGCGCTTGCCGTCCACCAGCACCAGCGTGTAGTTGGACGGCATGCCACGCAGCTTGATCTTGGACTGCTCGCCGACGGCGCTGAGGCCGCCGGTCACGCCCGGTACGCGGCTGAGCAGGGCGGCCAGGTCCGGTACCGGCTGGCGCTCGATGTCCTCACGACTGATCACGCTGATGCTGGCCGGGGCATCCTTGATCCACTGCTGGCTGCCTGAAGCCGTGACCACTACGGTATCCAGGTCCTTGGTGGATGCATCGGCGGCGGCCTCTGCGGCGGCCAGGCCGGGCAGGGCCAGCAGGCAGGCGGTGGCCAGGCGGGTGCGCGGCAGGCGCGCGGAACGGGAACGGGACGACAGGGACATGACGGCTTCCATGGGAGGTGGGGTGACCCGGTGGAAGCAGCAGGCGCAGGCAGACAGCAGGCAGCCCCCCTTCCGTGGGTCGTCGGGTGCGCGGTCAGGACCGGCGCAGCTGGGTGGGTCGCGGCCGTGCGGAGGACGGTGACCTGCCTGGTTGATTAAATGATAACCGTTCGCGTTTGTTACGATCCAGTACCGGGGGCGATGCAATGACATCTGGCCATGCCCTGGCGTGATCGCCTGCTATTTGCTGAATGGGGACAAATCCCGGTGTAGACCTTCGCACCCGGCTTACATTCTGCGCCCTAGACTGGGCCGCATTTTCGATTCCGCCCCGTTGGAGATCGTGTGGGTTCCGGTAGTGACAGACATCGACTGTGCGGCGTGAGGCCGACACAGCCAGGACAAGTGCGGGCGCCGGGAAAGCGTGCCGGGAACCTTGGTGCATGCAGCCCGGCCGGGATGGCCGGCCGTGCCGACGGCGCGGAGTAAGCGACGATGGGGGTGCAGACCATCCATGCGGAAGCAGGAACGCCCCGGCTCGATGCCGGCTGGGCGCTGCTGCCCGCTGAATCGCCGTTGCCGATGCCCGAACAGACCCTGCGCGAAGGCGCGCTGAAGGTCCGGCGGCATCGCACCTCGCCGCGCTTGATCGGCCTGCGCCGGCTGTACCTGTTTGGTGGCACGCTCGGCATGACCGCCGTGGCTACGCGGATGATGTGGCGGGTGCTGTCGGCCAATGGCATCAGCGTGCTCGAAGCCTGCCTGCTGGTGCTGTTCGTCGGCCTGTTTGCCTGGATCGCGCTCTCGTTTGCCAGCGCCCTGGCCGGCTTCCTGACCGCTGTGTTCGACCGGGGCTATCGGCTCGGCATCGACCCGGACAAGCCGTTGCCGGCCGTGCACAGCCGTACTGCGCTGTTGATGCCGACCTACAACGAAGACCCGCGCCGCCTGCTGGCGGGCCTGCAGGCGATCTACGAGTCGGTGGCGGCCACCGGCCAGCTCGACCGCTTCGACTTCTTCGTGCTCAGCGACACCCGCCGCGAGGACATCGCCGCTGCCGAGGAACAGGTGTTCGCCGAGCTGCGCGAGCGTGTCCCGGAGGGGCAGACGCGCCTGTTCTATCGTCGACGTGGTGACAACAGCGGGCGCAAGGCCGGCAACATCGCCGACTGGGTCCGCCGCTTCGGCGGTGCCTATCCGCAGATGCTGATCCTTGATGCCGACAGCCTGATGACCGGCGACAGCATCGTGCGCCTGGTGGCCGGCATGGAACACAACGCCGACGTCGGACTGATCCAGACCCTGCCGTCGGTGATCGGCGGCCGCACCCTGTTCGCGCGCATGCAGCAGTTCGGTGGCCGCGTGTACGGGCCGGTGATCGCCCGCGGCGTGGCCTGGTGGCACGGTGCCGAGAGCAACTACTGGGGCCACAACGCCATCATCCGTACCCGTGCCTTCGCCGACCACGCCGGCCTGCCGGCGCTGCCCGGGCGCAAGCCGTTCGGCGGCCACGTGCTCAGCCACGATTTCGTCGAAGCGGCGCTGATGCGTCGTGGCGGCTGGGCCGCGCACATGGTGCCCTACCTCGGTGGCAGTTACGAGGAAGGCCCGCCGACGCTGACCGACCTGCTGGTGCGCGACCGCCGCTGGTGCCAGGGCAACCTGCAGCACGGCAAGGTGGTCGGCAGCCGCGGGCTGCACTGGATCAGCCGCACGCACATGCTGATCGGCATCGGCCACTATTTCACCGCACCGATGTGGGCCATGCTGATGCTGATCGGCATCGCCATCCCGCTGTTCCAGGAAGGCATCGATTTCAACGCCCTGCTGCACCTGTCGCCCAGCGTGTACTGGCGCGCACAGGATGAAGAGCAGGTGGTGCGCCTGTTCGCCGCCACCATGGCGGTGCTGCTGCTGCCCAAGGTGCTCGGCTACCTGGCAATGCTGCTGGACCCGGTCGACCGCCGCGGTTGTGGCGGTCCGATCCGTGCCTTCGTATCGATGCTGGTGGAAACCGTGCTCGCCGCGCTGATGGCGCCGGTGGTGATGTACGTGCAGTCACGCGGCGTGGCCGAAGTGTTGTCCGGGCGCGATTCCGGCTGGGACGCGCAGCAGCGTGACGACGGCGGCATTTCGTGGATGGCATTGATCCGTGGCTACGGTGGCCTGGGGGTGTTCGGCGCCTTCATGGGCGTGCTGGCCTGGGCGGTATCGCCGTCGCTGGCGGCCTGGATGGCGCCGGTGGTGATCGGCATGGTTCTGGCCGTTCCGGTGGTGGCGCTGACCTCCTCGCGCGGCCCCGGTGCTTTCCTGCATCGCCTCGGCCTGCTCGATATTCCCGAAGAGAACATTCCGCCACCGGTGCTGGTACGCGCCGCGCAGCTGCGGCGGGAAGCGGCCGAGCAACCGCCGCTGTACTGATTGCCCCGCGCCAGCGGCATAATGCGGCTCGAACTTGAAGGAGCCGCATCATGCTGCAAACGGTGGAACAGGAAACCGGCGCCTCGCCGCAGTGGTCGGTGATCTGGCTGCACGGCCTCGGCGCCGACGGCCATGATTTCGCGCCGATCGTGCCGGAACTGGTGCGGCCGCACTGGCCGGCGCTGCGCTTCGTGTTCCCGCACGCACCCGTGCGGCCGATCACGATCAACAACGGCGTGCCGATGCGCGGCTGGTACGACATCGTCGGCATGGACTTCCGTTCGCGCGCCGACATGGCCGGCGTGCAGGAATCGGTGGTGCAGCTGGACGCACTGATCGCGCGCGAGATCGAGCGCGGCATCGCGCCGGAGAAGATCTTCCTGGCAGGCTTCTCGCAGGGTGGGGCGATCATCCTGACGGCCGCGCTCTCGCGTACCGCGCCACTGGCCGGCCTGATCGCGCTGTCGACCTATCTGCCCGAAGCCGACAGCGCCACGCGTGTTGACGGCGCGGTGCAGGTGCCGGTGTTCATGGCCCATGGCAGTGGCGACCCGGTGATCCCGCAGGCCGTCGCCGCGCACAGCGCGCAGGCGCTGCGTACGCTGGGCCTGGATGTGGCGTGGCACAGTTACCCGATGGCCCACCAGGTCTGCGCCGAGGAGATCCAGGCACTGGGTGACTGGCTGCAGGAACGCCTGGGCGCCGCCTGAGCCATGTCGCCGGCCAGCACACCGCCGTGGATGCCGGAACTGTGCCGCCTGCCACGGCTGGCGGCGATGCTCGGCCTGGCCGAGCTGGTGGTGGTGGTACTGGCGCTGGCGCCGGACGGCAGCCGTCACTGGACCTTCGGCGAACTGCTGTCGGCCAGCGGATTCGCGCTGTGGCTGGCGCTGGCGGTGACCGCCAGCCTGTGCCTGCTGCGGCCGACCCTGTCGCGGCTGCCGCCGGTGATGGGCGCCATTGCGGCGACCGTGCTGGCCACCCTGATCGCGGTGGTCTGCGCCGGCATCGTGCACGCGCTGTACGCGGTGCTGGGCGACAACTTCGCCAGTGGCATCAGCTTCTGGCGTTTCACCCTCGGCAGCGCGGCAACCACGGCGCTGATCGCCGCGCTGGCGCTGCGCTACTTCTACGTAAGCGATCGCTGGGCCGCGCAGGTCCAGGCCAACGCGCGCGCGCAGGCCGACGCGCTGCAGGCGCGTATCCGCCCGCATTTCCTGTTCAACAGCATGAACCTGATCGCCAGCCTGCTGCATCGTGACCCGGCAGTCGCCGAGCGCGCGGTGCTGGACCTGTCCGATCTGTTCCGTGCCGCGCTGGGGGCGGGCGAGGGCGATTCCACCCTGCGCGACGAATGCGAGCTGGCCGAGCGCTACCTGTCGATCGAATCGCTGCGCCTGGGCGAACGCCTGCAGGTGCGTTGGCAGCGCGACGAGCCGCTGCCATGGGACCTGCCCTTGCCAAGGCTGGTACTGCAGCCGCTGGTGGAAAATGCCGTGCTGCATGGCATCTCGCGCCTGCCCGACGGCGGCACCATCGAACTGCAGCTGGCGCGCGAGGGCAATGAGCTGCAGATCCGCGTACGCAACCCGGCACCCGATCCGCAGGCGCCGGGGCTGGCGCTGGCACGCGGCGCCGGCCATGCCCAGCACAGCATCGGCCATCGGCTGGCCTGGCGCTTCGGCAGCGCCGCGCGGATGACGGCTGGCTGGAGCGAGGGCTACTATGCCTGCCAGGTGACAGTGCCGATCCAGTGAGGGAACGATCGTGAGGGTAGTCATCGCCGACGACGAACCGCTGGCGCGCGAGCGCCTGCGCAGCCTGTTGGCGGCACAGGACGGCGTGGACGTGGTGGCCGAGGCCGGCAACGGTGAGCAGGCCCTGCACGCGTGCGCGGAGCTGCAGCCGGACCTGGTCCTGCTGGATATCGCGATGCCCGGGCTGGATGGCCTGGAAGCGGCCCGCCACCTGGCCAGCTTCGAACCCCGGCCAGCGGTGGTGTTCTGCACCGCCTACGATGCGCATGCGCTGTCGGCGTTCGAGGCCGCAGCGATCGACTACCTGATGAAGCCAGTGCGTGCCGAACGGTTGGCGGCGGCGATCGCGCGTGCGCGCACGTTCCTGGCCGGCCGCGGTGGCCGGCCACAGGAGCACAGCGGGCAGCAGGCACGCAGCGTGCTGTGCGCACGCCTGCGCGGTAGCCTGCGCCTGATTCCGCTGGACGATATCCACTACCTGCAGGCCGAGGAGAAGTACGTGGTGGTGCACCACGCGCGCGGCGAGGACCTGATCGAGGAATCGCTGAAGTCGCTGGAAGAAGAGTTCGCCAGTCGTTTCATCCGCATCCATCGCAACTGCCTGGTGGCACGCCACGAGCTGGTGGAGCTGCGTCGGGGCTCGGGCGGGCAGGTGCAGGCGGTATTGCGGCATGGCAAGCAGCCGCTGGAAGTCAGCCGCCGGTGCGTGGCGACGCTGAAGCAGGAACTGCGGCACTTGTGAGAGTCCCGCGCGGCCTGCGGCCGCGACTGCTTGCGAGCAACATCGAAAGCAACAGCAACAGCAACAGCGTTTCATGGCTCGGTGTTGCTACGTGCTGGGTCGGGCCGGGGTGGGGGCGCGGGACACGCCGTAAACCCTTCCATGGGGGCTCGATGGCGCCATCCATGGCGCCAACGGTCCCGCGCCCCCACCCCGGCCCAACCCACGCGTTGTCTACGTCGTCGGACAGCAAGACCTTTGGTGTTGTTGGCTTGGAAAGAGGGGTCAGATCCCTTTTCCTGCGGAAAAGGGATCTGACCCCGGAAGCCGCCGGCTGTTGCTTTTGCTTCTGCTCCTTTCTTTTGATCTTCCGTGGCTGGCGCACACGGAAACTGTCAGAGGCCGGGCGGGATGGGCTGCGCAGGGGCGTGAGCCGCATGGATGCGGCGACCGAGCTTACATGGACGTACTTGCAGCGGCCCCTGCGCAGTCCATCCCGCCCGGCCAAGCACGGCTGTTGCTTTCACGCCCCCCAGCCAGCCACGAGGGGCTCCGCCGTTGGCCGTATCCGCGCCGAAGGCGCGATAATGACCGGATGGAAACTGTCCGCATCGCTACCCGCAAGAGCCCGCTCGCCCTCTGGCAGAGCGAACACGTCGCCGACCGCCTGCGCCAGGCCCACCCCGGCCTGCACGTGGAACTGGTGCCGATGAGCACCCGCGGTGACGAGGTGCTGGACCGCTCGCTGGCCGCCATCGGTGGCAAGGGCCTGTTCCTGAAGGAACTGGAGCTGGCCATGCTGCGGGGCGAGGCCGACTGCGCCGTGCACTCGCTGAAGGATGTGCCGATGGAACTGGACGCGCCCTTCGCGCTGCCGGCGATGCTGACCCGGCACGACCCGGCCGATGGTTTCGTCTCCAACCTGTACGCCTCGCTGGACGCGCTGCCGATCGGCGCGCGGGTCGGCACCTCGTCGCTGCGCCGCCAGGCCCAGCTGCGCGCGCTGCGCCCGGACCTGGAACTGCTGGACCTGCGCGGCAACGTCAATACTCGCCTGGCCAAGCTCGACAACGGTGGCTACGACGCCATCGTGCTGGCGGTGGCCGGCCTCGAGCGCCTGGGCCTGGGCGAGCGCATCGTCGCGCGCCTGCAACCGCCGCAGTGGCTGCCGGCGCCGGCGCAGGGCGCGGTGGCGGTAGAGTGCGACGGAGGCAACACGCGCCTGATGGCGCTGTTCGCCACGCTTGATGACGCCGCCACGCGCGCTTGCGTGGAAGCCGAGCGGGCCATGAACCGCGCGCTGCATGGCAGCTGCCACGTGCCGGTGGCGGCGATCGCGCAGTGGCAGGGCGACGACCTGCACCTGCAGGGCCTGGTCGGCAGCGCCAGTGATGGCCGCGCCGTGCGTGCCGAAGCGGTGGGCCCGGCCCGCGATCCGGAAGCGCTGGGCCAGCAGGTGGCGAAGCTGCTGCTGGACGATGGTGCTGGCGAACTGCTGAACGTCTGAGCCCCGATGTCTGTAGAGCCGAGCCATGCTCGGCTGCTCTTCGCCGGGAAAATCCCGGGCTTCGCGCTCAAGTCGAGCACGGCTCGACTCTACAAATACGAAACGGGCGCCCTGGGCGCCCGTTCTGCTTATTTGAACTTGTAGACCACGTTCATCGTGGTCAGCGTATCGGTCTTGCGCTTGTCGACAGCGACGTCGCTGTTGTAACGCGCCTGCCAGCCGGCCTTCAGCGCCAGGTGCTCGTTCATGCTCACCGAGACACCGAAGTCGTTCTGGCCGAAGGTGTTGTACGAACCGGACTCGACCAGCAGCGTGTTCACCAGGTCGGTGTTGTCGGTCAGCGAGTACTTCAGGTCGAACAGGCCACGGCCGATCATGCCGGTACGGGTGCGGTCATCCTCGGTGCTGTGGGTACGGCGCACGCCGGGGCCGATCTGCGCGTCGAACGAAAAGCGCTCGGTGTTCCACAGGCGGGTGCCGTAACCCAGACCGAACGAGCTCTGGCGGTCGTAGGTGGCGAAGTCGTCGCGCTCGGTACGCACCGTGGCCGTCAGCTGGCGGTGCTCGCCCAGCTGCAGCGCGCTGCCCGCACTGCCGGTGTAGCGGTTGGCGGTGGTGTTGCTGCGGCGGGTGGTGGTGCCGTCGTCATTGGTCTCGGTCACCTTGGAGCTGGAGCGCAGGCCGAACAGGTCCATGCTGTGCACCCAGTCGCCGTCGGTGTAGCGCAGGCGCAGGCGGCCGTTGAAGCTCTCGGTGCTGCTGTTGCCGCGTGCCGAGGCAAAGCCGAGCTCGCCGCCGCTGCCACTCCACGGCGAGGACATCGCCGCCAGTTCGGAGGCATCCTGCGCGTATGCGAGCGGCGCACACAGCAGCAGGGGGATCAGCAGGGACACGCGCAGGGACATCGAGGCTTCTCCGGAACGGTTAACAGCCGGTGATGATACTGGAAGCGTGATGGCGGTCCGAATCGATCCAAAGCGTGCTTCAGCGAACGTTGCCGCGATCGCCTATTCAGGGCAGATCGACACGCAATGCGGGGTCGTTGAAGCGCGAATAGCGCAGGCGCAGCTGGAAGCTGCGGCCATTGCTGCTGCCGCTGCGCACGATCTGGCGTGGCAGGCCCTGGGCATCCACCCAGTACTCCAGGCGTTCGCCGGGCTGGCTGCCGCGCAGCCGGTAGTGACGGGTCTCG
The DNA here is from genome assembly GCF_030910085.1 of Stenotrophomonas maltophilia group sp. RNC7. Taxonomy (NCBI): domain Bacteria; kingdom Pseudomonadati; phylum Pseudomonadota; class Gammaproteobacteria; order Lysobacterales; family Lysobacteraceae; genus Stenotrophomonas; species Stenotrophomonas maltophilia group sp. RNC7. The sequence continues at coordinate 184,930 of NZ_JAVFVN010000740.1, forward strand.
ACCCCGTCCAGCGCCTGGCTGCCGAGGTCTTCGGCCTTCAGGTCGGCGGGCAGGGCGTCGGCGGGCAGCGGGTTGCGCCACTGCTCGAGCAGGCCGGGCGGGGCCGGCACCTGGCGGATCGCACCGTCGGCCTGCAGGAACAGGGTGTCGCCGATGATGGTCTGCGGCCCGGCCGGGGTCTCCACCCGGAAACGGTCGGGTGCAACGAAGTCCATGGCGCTGCGTACCCGCTGCGGCGCGCCCAGCACCTCCAGTTCGGCGTGGAAGCTGCGCAGGGCGGCGAAACGCTGGCTGGCGCCCAGCACCGCCTGTGCCGGATCGGCGGAGGGTAGCGGGGCCGCGGTGCCCGCCGGCGCCGGCGCGCGATCGCAGGCGGCCAGCAGCAGGCAGGCCAGCAGGGACAGGGCAGGCAACCGGCGCATCGGGCATTCCATGGGGTGGGGGCGACCACGATAGCCCAAACGTTCCACACAAGACCCGCGACTCGGACATAATCGGGGGTATGGACCGATACGAACGCATCACCGCCCTGCATCGTCTGCTCAAGTCCGCGCGCTATCCGGTGACGGTGGCGACCCTGCAGGACAAGCTCGGTTGTTCCCGTGCCACCGTCTATCGCGACCTGGCCTTCCTGCGCGATGCGCTGATGGCACCGATCGAGGGCGACGGCGAGGCCGGCTTCCGCTACCAGGCCGACGAGAGCGACCGCTTCGAGCTGCCCGGCCTGTGGCTCAGCTCGGAGGAGCTGCATGCCCTGCTGGCCTCGCAGCACCTGCTGGCGCGTACCGGCGGCGGCGTGCTGTCGTCGGTGCTGGCGCCGCTGCAGCAGCGCATCGAGAGCCTGCTGGCGGCGCAGGCCGGTGTTTCCAGTTGGCCGGTCGACCGCGTGCGGGTGATTCCGCACCGTGGCCGCAAGTTCGACGAAGGCAGCTTCCGCAGCGTGGCCTCGGCGGTGCTGGAGCGCCGCCAGCTGGCGTTCGAGTACCGCGCCCGCTCCACCGACGAGCCGACCAAGCGCACCGTCTCGCCGCAGCGCCTGACCCATTATCGCGACAACTGGTACCTGGATGCCTGGGACCATGACCGCGAGGCGCTGCGCAGTTTCGCGGTGGACCGCATCCACAAGGCACGGGTAATCGACAATGCCGCCCGCGATGTCGCCGACAGCGAGCTGGACGAGCAGCTCGGCGCCAGCTATGGCATTTTTTCGGGTGCCCCGAAGGGCTGGGCGACCATCCTGTTCAGCGCCAAGGCTGCGCGCTGGGTGGCCGACGAGCACTGGCATTCCAAGCAGCAGGGTCGTTTCCTGGCCGATGGCCGCTACGAACTGAAGGTGCCGTACAGCGTCTCGCGAGAGTTGCTGATGGACGTGCTGCACTATGGTTCGGATGCCGAGATCATCGAGCCGATCATGCTGCGCGAGCAGGCCAAGGCGCTGCTTGAGCTGGCCCTGAGCAACTACGAAAAATCCTGACACTCCCCCCGAGAACCCCGTCCCCCATGAAGAAGACCCTGTTGCTGTCCCTGCTCGCCGCTGCGCTGGCCCTGACCGCCTGCGGCAAGTCCGGCGAGCCCTCGCAGAAGCTGGTGGTGGCCGCCACGGCCGTGCCGCATGCCGAGATCCTCGAGGTGGTCAAGCCGATCCTCAAGCAGGAAGGCGTGGACCTGGACGTGCGCGTATTCAACGACTACGTGCAGCCCAACGACCAACTGGTGCAGAAGCAGGTGGACGCCAACTACTTCCAGACCGAGCCGTACCTGGATGCCTACAACCGCGACCGCAAGACCGACCTGGTGAAGGTGATCGGCGTGCACATCGAGCCGTTCGGTGCGTACTCGCGCAAGGTCAAGTCGCTGGCCGAGCTGCGCGACGGTGCCGACGTGGTGATCCCGAACGATCCGAGCAACAACAGCCGCGCGCTGATCCTGCTGCACAAGGCCGGCGTGATCGAACTGAAGGACCCGGCCAACGCGCTGTCGACCCAGCGTGACATCACCGCCAACCCGAAGAACCTGAAATTCCGCGAGCTGGACTCGGCGATGCTGCCGCGCGTGCTGGACCAGGTCGATCTGGCCCTGATCAACACCAACTATGCGCTGGACGCCGGCCTCAACCCGACCAAGGATGCGCTGGCGATCGAGAGCAAGGATTCGCCGTACGTGAACTTCCTGGTCGCGCGCCCGGACAACAAGGACGACGCCCGTGTGCAGAAGCTGGCCAAGGCCCTGACCAGCCCGCAGGTAAAGACCTTCATCGAGACCAAGTACAAGGGCGCGGTGCTGCCGGCGTTCTGATTGCGGCTGATCTGTTGATTTGAATGGTGAGTGTCGACCTTGGTCGACACTGCCTTCCCTGTAGAGCCGAGCCCATGCTCGGCTTTGCTTTTTTGCGGCGCCCCAACAACGGCAGCCGAGCATGGCTCGGCTCTACAGGGTCAACCCAGATGTCGCAGCAGGACGGGGGGCGCGGTTTCAATCGACGTGGAAGGCGAGGGTAGCCGCCACGGCCTGCTGCCATCCCGCATACAGCTTCTCGCGCCGCGACACCTCCATCTGTGGCTCGAAGCGCCGGTCCAGGCCCCACTGTGCAGCGATCTGTTCGCGGCTGGACCAGAACCCGACGGCCAGGCCGGCCAGATAGGCCGCACCGAGCGCGGTGGTTTCGGTCAACCGCGGCCGCAGCAGCGGCACACCGAGGATGTCTGCCTGGAAGCCGGCCAGGAAGTCGTTGCCGATCGCACCGCCATCAGCGCGCAGCTCAGTCAGTGCGATAGCGGCATCGGACTGCATGGCATCGAGCACGTCGCGGGTCTGGTAGGCCATCGCTTCCAGCGCGGCGCGCACGAAGTGCGCCTTGCGCGTGCCACGGGTCAATCCAAACATCGCACCGCGCACATCACTGCGCCAATAGGGCGCACCCAGGCCGACAAACGCCGGCACCAGATAGGCGCCGCCGCTGTCGGGCACCTGCGCGGCCAGTGCCTGGCTGTCGCTGGCGCGTTCGATCATGCGCAGTCCGTCGCGCAGCCACTGCACCACCGAGCCGGCGATGAAGATCGACCCTTCCAGCGCATACTCCACGCGCCCGTCCAGGCCCCAGGCAATGGTGGTCAGCAGGCCGTTGCGCGACCGCACCGCCTGCGCGCCGGTATGCATCAACATGAAGCAACCGGTGCCATAGGTGTTCTTGACCATGCCCGGCTGGAAACAGGCCTGGCCGAACAGTGCGGCCTGCTGGTCACCGGCGATGCCGGCGATCGGGATCGGGTGGTCGAAGAAGAACTGCGGCCGGGTGTGTGCGTACACCGCACTGGAGTCGCGCACCTGCGGCAGCATCGCGCGCGGGATGTCGAGCAGGGCCAGCAGATCGTCATCCCAGTCCAGCGTGTGGATGTTGAACAACAGCGTGCGCGCCGCGTTGCTGTAGTCGGTCACATGCGCCTGCCCACCGCTGAGGTTCCACACCAGCCAGCTGTCGACGGTGCCAAACAGCAGCTCGCCACGTTCGGCGCGCTGCTGCGCACCTTCCACGTGGTCAAGGATCCAGCGCACCTTGGTCGCAGAGAAATAGGCATCGATCAGCAGGCCGGTCCGCTCGCGGATCAGCGCTTCATGGCCTTCGGACTTCAGGCGTTCACAGATGGCGTGGCTCTGCCGCGATTGCCAGACGATGGCGTTGTGGATCGGCTGGCCGGTGGCACGGTCCCAGACCACGGTGGTTTCGCGCTGGTTGGTGATGCCCAGTGCGGCAATATGACGCGGGTCGATCTGCCCGCGGCTGAGCAGTTCGGTCAGCGTGGCATAGACGCTGGTAAGGATCTCGCGCGGGTCATGCTCGACCCAGCCGGGTTGCGGGAAGATCTGCGCGAACTCGCGCTGCGCGCTGCCGATGATGTCGCCGGCACGGTCGAACAGGATCGCGCGCGAACTGGTGGTGCCCTGGTCGATGGCCAGCACGTAGCGGGGCGTCATGCAGCGTCTCCGGTAGAACGGTCAGGGTAACTTACCTTTCTCTCTGTAGAGCCGAGCCATGCTCGGCTGCATTTGCACAACGCAGCCGAGCATGGCTCGGCCCTACAGAGTGGAGTGTTCGATCCACGCCTGCAGCCGTGTCACCTGCGCAGCGTCCAGCCGCAACCCCAGCTTGCTCCTTCGCCACAGCACGTCCTCGGCAGTGCGCGCCCACTCATGCTCGCGCAGAAAGGCCACTTCCCGGGCATGCAGACCGCCGCCAAACCCCTCGCCAAGATCGCGCAGGCCCCGTACCCCCTGCAGCAGTTCCGCACTGCGACTGCCATAGGCCCCGGCCCAGCGTCGCGCGATACCTGCGGGCAACCAGGGTGCCGATACCTGCAGATGCGCGCCCGCCTGCGCGGCGTCGCCCCAGTCGCTGCCTGGCAGCGGGTCTCCGTTTGCTGTCCACGCCGCTCCCATCTGCGGCAGGGCGGGCCGCAGCAGCTCCAGCGCTTCCTCGGCCAGCACCCGGTAGGTGGTCAGCTTGCCGCCCAGCACATGCAGTGCCGGTGCCGGGTCCACCTGCAGCTGCAGGCGGTAATCGCGGCTGAGTCTTGCCGCGCGCGGATCGGGATCAGCCAGCAGCGGACGGACGCCGGCGAACTGCCAGACCACATCTTCCGGCGCGATGGGTTCATGCAGGTAGCGATTGGCCGCTTCGCACAGGTACGCCACCTCTGAAGGCAGCACGCTGCAGCGCGCCGGGTCGCCGCGATAGTCGGTGTCGGTGGTGCCAACCAGCAGGTGGTCGTGGGCGAAGGGCAACAGGAACACCACGCGTCCATCGGGTTGCTGCAGCAGGCACGCGCTGTCATCGGGCCAGGGCCGGCGCAGGACGATGTGGCTGCCTTGTACCAGCCGCAGCGCGGAGCCGCCGCTGCGTGCCTCCATCCGTTCCAGCAGGTCGCCGGCCCACGGCCCCGCCGCATTGGCGACGGCGCGCGCGGTCACCTGCTGCTGGCCATCAGCGGATTCCAGCACGGCCTGCCACCGGCCCTGCAAGGGCTGCAGGTCGATGCAGCGGGTGCGCACACGCACCTGTGCGCCCCGCTGCGCGGCATCCAGGGCGTTGAGCAGCACCAGTCGCGCGTCATCGACCTGCGCGTCGGCGTAGCTGAAGGCCTGCCGCAGATCCGGGGAAAGCCAGGGGCCGAGCGGATCGCGCTGAAGGTCCAGGGCGCGCGAGGCGGGAAATGCCGGGCTGCGACGGCCCAGGTGGTCATACAGCCACAGTCCCGCGCGTAGCATCCAGCGTGGGCGCAGATGGGGTTCCCACGGCAGCACAAAGCGCAATGGATGGACCAGATGGGGCGCCTGCCGGCGTACCACCTCGCGTTCGCCCAGCGCCTTGCGCACCAGCCCGAGCTCGCCCTGTTCCAGGTAGCGCAGGCCGCCGTGGATCAGCTTGCTGCTGGCGCTGGAGGTATGCGCGGCCAGGTCGTGCTGCTCGCACAGCAGCACGCGCAGGCCGCGGCCGCTGGCGTCACGGGCGATGCCGGCACCGTTGATGCCGCCACCGATCACCAGCAGGTCGACGTCGTCCATCGTGTCTCCGCACCCTGTTTGTGTAGAGCTGAGCCGCGCCACCATTGACCGTGGGCGCCATTGAACGTAACGCATCGCAATGCGCGCGGAGCCCGCCGCTCGACTCGGGATAGGGGGCTTGGCTCGACTCTACAAAAAAGGCAGTCGAGCATGGGCTCGACTCTACAGAACGCCGGTGACGGAAACGACGACGGGCCCCGAAGGGCCCGTCGCGTTGCATCAGTGAAGCAGGTGCAGCCTGGATCAGAAGCGGGCGCCGATGCCGAAGCCGACGGTCCACGGATCCATCTTGGCTTCGCCGATCTTCTCGCCGCCAACCTTGATGTCCGGGCGGGCGCGCATGTAGCGGGCGTCAGCACGGGCGAACCAGGTGGAGTTGATGTTCATGTCGACGCCGACGGTGCCGATCACGCCCTTGGCATCCTTGAAGCGGATGTCGGTGTCAGCGCCGTTGCCCAGCTTCTCGTTGCTGAAGCTCGACTGGTAGTAGCCGACGCCCACGAACGGACGGAACACGTTGTCAGCCTGGCCGAAGTGGTACTGGCCGCTCAGCGCGACCGGCTGCTGCTCGACCGAGCCCAGGCGCGCGTTGTTCGGGCCCTTGAACTTGTTGTCGAACTTGTCAGCGGCGCCCCACAGTTCAACGGCCCAGTTGTCGTTGATGTAGTAGCTGAAGCTGACGGTCGGCGCCGGGCCACCATCGGTCTTCTTCACGCCGGAGATCGGGTCGTTCTTCGGTTCCAGCAGCGAGATGCCGCCAACAACGGCAAAATGCTTGCCCGACGCGGTGTCGGTGCTGCTGCTGTCCTGGGCGAAAGCGGCCGGCGCGAAGGCGGCGGAGGTCAGCAGGGCGAGACTCAGGATACGGATGGAGCGCATGGGGGTATCTCCTAATGTTTCTTGTTTTGGGCCCCCGGTTGCGGGGCGAGCACACCGTAGTCGCCCCAACATGAATCGAATCCGACGCACGTTAAAAAATAGTTTTCCTTGTTCAGCGACGGGTACGGAACGCCTGTATCCATGGGGTTTTAGGCGCTCGATGACATTCATGCAGTTGGAGAAGATGTGAGCACAGCAACGTTGTGCATCGGCCTGCAAGCGCAGGTGAACGTGGAGTGCAGGGTGCTGCTGCTGGGTTCGATGCCGGGCGTGGCGTCCCTGCAGGAGCAGCGCTATTACGCCCATCCGCGCAACCGCTTCTGGCCGCTGATGGCCGACATCTGTGGTTTCGACGCGGATCTGGCCTACGCCGCGCGGCTGCAGGCATTGAATGCCGCGGGCATCGGTCTGTGGGATGTGATCGGTCGCTGCGAGCGCCGAGGCAGCCTGGATGCGGACATCGTGCGTGGCACGGAAGTGGCCAATGCACTGCCGGAACTGATCGCCACGTTGCCTGAGCTGACGCTGATCGGCTGCAATGGCGGTGCATCATGGCAGGCGTTCCAGCGCTGGGTGCTGCCGCAGCTGGAGGCCCCGCCACAGGTGGTTGCGTTGCCCTCGACCAGCCCGGCCAATGCGGCGTGGTCGTTGTCGCGCCTGCGCCAGGCCTGGCAGCCGGTTGCAGACGCACTGGCGACATGAAGCGGACATCGTCCGGACAATACGCTACCGACTGGTCGCGGCCGGGACCCGTGGGCAACAGCCTGTCCCGGCTGCGTGCGTACTGAAAACACCTGTAACGGTTGGCGCTGGACCCCGCTGGCCGCACAATAGACGTTTCCCTACACCAGATTGCCGGAGTTATCCCCATGGCCGAAATCAAGGAAGCACTTGTCCCCGATATCGGTGACTACAGCGATATCCCGGTAATCGAGGTGCTTGTCGCCGTCGGCGACACGGTCAAGAAGGACCAGGGCCTGGTGACGCTGGAAAGCGACAAGGCGACCATGGAAGTGCCGTCCTCGGTGGCAGGCGTGGTCAAGGAACTGAAGGTCAAGGTGGGCGACAGCCTGTCCGAAGGCAAGGTCGTGGCGCTGATCGAAGTGGCCGAAGGCGAAGCCGCCGCGCCGGCCGCCGCCGCACCGGCACCGGCCAAGTCCGCTGCCCCGGCTGCCGCCACCCAGAGCGCGCCGGCCCCGGCCGCTGCTGCGCCGGCCGCTCCGGCCACTCCGGCCACCAGCGGTGGCGCAGTGGAAGCGCTGGTGCCGGACATCGGCGACTACGCCGGCATCCCGGTCATCGAAGTGCTGGTCGCCGTCGGCGACACGGTCAAGAAGGACCAGGGCCTGGTCACGTTGGAAAGCGACAAGGCCACGATGGAGGTGCCGTCGTCTGTGGCCGGTGTGGTCAAGGAGATCAAGGTCAAGGTGGGCGACAACCTGTCGCAGGGCGACGTGGTTGCCATCATCGAGGCCGAAGGCGCTGCCGCGCCGGCACCGACCAAGGCGGCGGCTGCCGCTGCCCCGGCCGCCGCCGAAACCGCCACCAAGGTCGAGCCGGTCGCTGTGCCGGCACAGCCGGACAAGCTGGCGGCGCGCGAGATCGCCTCGGCCGGCACCCCGTCCAGCCCGCCGGTGCAGTTCAACGCCGATGGCGTGCTGCCGGCCAAGGTGCCGTACGCCACCCCGGCGGTGCGCGTGTTCGCCCGCGAGCTGGGCGTGGACCTGCTGCAGATCAACGGCACCGAGAAGGGCGGCCGCATCACCAAGGGTGACGTGCAGAAGTTCGTCAAGGCCGCGCTCAGCGGTGGTGTGCCGGCTGCCGGCGGTGCTGCCGGCGCTGCCGGCGGTGGCCTGAACCTGCTGCCGTGGCCGAAGGTCGACTTCAGCAAGTTCGGCGAGACCGAAGTCCAGCCGCTGTCGCGCATCAAGAAGATCTCCGGCGCGAACCTGGCCCGCAACTGGGCGATGATCCCGCACGTCACCCAGTTCGAACAGGCCGACATCACCGACCTGGAAGCCCTGCGCGTGGCGCTGAACAAGGAGAACGAGAAGGCCGGCATCAAGCTGACCATGCTCGCCTTCCTGATCAAGGCCAGCGCCGCGGCGCTGAAGAAGTTCCCGGAATTCAACGCCTCGCTCGATGCCAGCGGCGAAAACCTGACCCTGAAGAAGTACTTCCACATCGGCTTTGCCGCCGATACGCCGAACGGCCTGGTCGTGCCGGTCATCCGCGACGTGGACAAGAAGGGCGTGGTGCAGATCGCGCAGGAAACCGGCGAGCTGGCCAAGAAGGCGCGCGACGGCAAGCTGGGCCCGGCCGACATGAGCGGCGGCTGCTTCTCGATCAGCTCGCTGGGCGGCATTGGCGGCACCGCGTTCACTCCGATCGTCAATGCACCGGAAGTGGCCATCCTGGGCGTGTCCAAGTCCTCCATCCAGCCGGTCTGGAATGGCAAGGAGTTCGCGCCGAAGCTGATGCTGCCGCTGTCGCTGAGCTACGACCACCGCGTCATCGACGGCGCCCTGGCCGCACGCTTCACCACGTACCTGTCGCAGGTGCTGGCCGACATGCGCCGCGTGCTGCTGTAAGGCATCGCTTCGCCCCCACCGTGCGGCCGCTGCCCCTGGCGCGGCCGCGTGAACAGATGCAGTGACAGCCCGCCGGCCCTGCCGGCCGGGCACAAGGAAAACCACCATGGCCACGATTGAAGTCAAGGTTCCCGACATCGGCGATTACAGCGATGTTCCGGTGATCGAAGTGTTGGTCGCCGTCGGCGACACGGTGAAGAAGGACCAGGGCCTGGTGACCCTGGAGTCGGACAAGGCCACCCTGGAAGTGCCGTCCTCGGCGGCCGGCGTGGTCAAGGAGATCAAGGTCAAGCTGGGCGACACCTTGTCCGAAGGCGCCGTGGTCGTGGTGCTGGACGCTGAAGGCGCCGCCGATGCCCCGGCCAAGGCCGCTGCGCCGGCTCCGGCTGCGGCCGCTCCGGCCAGCAAGCCGCCGGTGACCCCCTCGCACCGCGCCCCGGCCGAGCCGGTGGCACCGAAGCCGGCGCTGTCCAGTGGCAAGCCGGCCGACATCGAATGCGAAATGGTCGTGCTGGGCTCCGGCCCGGGCGGCTACACCGCCGCCTTCCGCGCCGCCGACGTTGGCCTGGATACGGTGCTGGTCGAGCGCTACGCCAGCCTCGGCGGCGTCTGCCTCAACGTCGGTTGCATTCCGTCCAAGGCGCTGCTGCACGCCGCCGCGGTGATCGACGAAGTGGCCCACGCCGGCGATTTCGGCGTCGAGTTCGGCAAGCCGACCATCACCCTGGACAAGCTGCGCCAGTACAAGGAAAAGGTCGTCAACCAGCTGACCAAGGGCCTGGCCGGCATGGCCAAGCAGCGCAAGGTCCGCAACGTGCAGGGCGTCGGCAGGTTCATCTCGGCCAACGAACTGGAGATCACCGCCGCAGACGGCAGCACCCAGCTGCTGCGCTTCCAGAAGTGCATCATCGCCGCGGGTTCGCAGGCGGTGAAGCTGCCGAACTTCCCGTGGGACGACAAGCGCGTGATGGATTCCACCGACGCGCTGGAGCTGGCCGAAGTGCCGGGCTCGCTGCTGGTCGTCGGCGGCGGCATCATCGGCCTGGAAATGGCCACTGTGTACAGCGCACTGGGCAGCAAGGTCACCGTGGTCGAGTTCATGGACCAGCTGATGCCGGGCGCCGACAAGGACCTGGTCAAGCCGCTGGCCGACCGCCTGAAGAAGCAGGGCATCGAAGTGCACCTGAAGACCAAGGCCTCGGGCGTCACTGCCGATGCCAAGGGCATCACCGTGACCTTCGAGGCGGCCGAGGAAGGCCAGGCGCCGGCGCTGGCGCAGGGCACGTTCGACCGCGTGCTGGTGGCCGTGGGCCGCTCGCCGAACGGCAAGAAGATCGATGCCGAGAAGGCCGGCGTGCAGGTCACCGACCGTGGCTTCATCCCGGTCGATCGCCAGATGCGCACCAACGTGCCGCACATCTTTGCCATCGGCGACATCGTTGGCAACCCGATGCTGGCCCACAAGGCCACGCACGAGGGCAAGCTGGCGGCTGAAGTGGCCGCTGGCCACAAGAAGGAGTGGGTGGCGCGGGTGATTCCGTCGGTGGCCTACACCAACCCGGAAATCGCCTGGGTCGGCGTCACCGAGACCGAAGCCAAGGCCAAGGGCCTGAAGGTCGGCGTGGCCAAGTTCCCGTGGGCCGCCAGCGGCCGCGCGATCGGCATCGGTCGCACCGAGGGCTTCACCAAGCTGATCTTCGACGAAGAGACCCACCGCATCATCGGCGGCGCGATCGTCGGCGTGCATGCCGGTGACCTGCTGGCCGAGATCGGCCTGGCCATCGAGATGGGCGCGGAAGCCGAGGACATCGGCCACACCATTCATGCGCACCCGACACTGAGCGAGTCGGTGGCGATGGCCTCGGAAATCTACGACGGCACGATCACCGATCTGTATATGCCGAAGAAGAAGTAAGGCGCCCGCGCCGTTCCGAACGAAAAGCCCTGGCAGTTGCCGGGGCTTTTTGTTTCTTCGTTCGACGCCGTTGCGAGCGTTCGGGCCGCTGCGCGGGTGGCAGGCATTTGGACAAATGTCCCCCGTCGCCCGCCTGCGGCGGTCGCCTCCTCCTTTACTTTGTCCAAATGCCTGCCACCCGCGCAGCGGCTCGGCTTGCGGAAAGTCGAGAGTCGGTGCTCAGGCCGCCTGGATGCATGACACGCGGAGGGAGCGGGGGCTGTGTGCGAAGTAAAGGAGGAGGCGTCGGCCTCAGGCCGGCGCCGGGGGACATTCGCACGCAGCCCCCGCTCCCTCCAGCGCTCGACCCAGCTTGCATCTGCGGCAACTGCCACCGCTCGCAGCGGTTCGGCTTGCTGAAAGTAGAGCCACTGCCACTGCAAAGGCCGCGTGGATGCCTGATACGCGGGGGGAGAGGGGCTTGTGTGCGAAGTAAAGGAGGAGGCGTCGGCCGCAGGCCGGCGCCGGAGGACATTCGCACGCAAGCCCCTCTCCCCCCGCGCTCGACCAACCCGCTTCTGCTTGACCGTGCAAACAAAAAAGCGCGGCCCCGATGTTCCGGAGGCCGCGCCAGGAGAGAGAATGCCGTGGAAGGGGCGGGTGTCAGAACACGAAGCTGACGCCGGCCACCGGGCCCTTGAATTCCTGCTTCAGGCCGATGGTGCCGTCGCTGCCCTTCTTGTCCGCATCGAGCTTGAACCAGTCGTAGCCGGCGAACACACCGAAGTTCCTGGTGAAGCGGTAATCGACGATGGCGTTGGCGCGGCTCAGATCGCCCTTGTAGTCATCGAAGCTGCCCCAGCGCGTGTTGAGGTACTGGCCCTGCAGGGTGATCATCCACTTCTCGGACGGGGTGAAGCTCAATCGCGCACCGACCACCGGCGCCACGCCGTCGGTCTTCTCGTTGAGGAACTGGCCTTCGTACACGGTGCCCAGATCGGCGTAGGCCTTGGTGCTGACCTTGGCGTACTCGGCACCCAGCTGCAGGCCCAGGTCGAACGTATCGGTGTCCACCACCGAGTAGTCATAGACCAGGCTGGCCACCTGGTACTTCAGTTCGCCCTTGACGAAGCTGCCGGACGGCACGTTGACGTCACCGAAGGAGATGTCCTGGCCGAGGGTCTCGCGGCGATCCTTGTCGTACTTGAAATAGTTGAACAGCAGGCGCTGGCGGTTGCTGATGCGGAACATGCCGTCAATGCGCGGCTCCCACTCCTTGCCACCCAGCTTGAAGTCCTCGGAGAAGCCGATGTCCTGGCCGGCGACATTGGTCTTGCCGCGGAGCGTGTTGTCCGAGTCGATGTTCATCGCACCCAGGCGCAGGGCAAAGCGGTCGTCGCCTTCGGCGGCGTGGGCGGCGGTGGCGAACGAGGCGCCGACGGCGAGCAGGGAGAGAGCGAGCAGGGTGGGTACGGGGCGCATCGAAGAGTCCTTGCAGTGGTTCATCAGAATGAAGACCACTGTGCCGGACAGGCCCGTCCACCATCCGTGAACGTATGGTCCACGGCATGTGCACGGTTCAGTGCTGTCGCGACGATGCAAAAAGATGGCCCCGGAGACGGGCTTCGGGGCCATCGTGGGACCTGCGGGGTGGAGCCGACGAGGATGCTGCAGGCAGGTCGAAAGATCGGACCTGCGCATCCGGCGAAAGTTCCTCGCCTGCGACCAAAGTTCAATACTGCGGTGCAGCATCATGCGGACGTCATTGTCCCCCGGGTGGTACGCAAAAATGTAACCGTTACCGCAACTTGCGGCTTCCAGGGATGAACAGGCAGCGGTTGTCTCGCAAATTGTCCCATTGCTATAATTTGGCGGCTCGATGAGGCCCCCCTGCTGTAGCCGCCTCAGCCTTCCACTTGCAACCACGCGGGACGTCCTGTGCTGAACTCCGTTGATGCGGGTCGGCGACTGATGCTGCGCGCCGCGGTCTACCCGCTGGCCGCGGTCGCTGTCCTGGCCCTGGCCTTCCTGCTGGTCGGTCCGAAATACGCCCTCGGCGCGCTGGCGTCCGGTGTGGCCATTTCGGCCGGTGGCTGGGTGGCGGCAAGGATGGCGCTGGGGGGCGGTGCGGTGGCCGCAGGATCGGCGATGGCTCGCCTGATCATTGCGATCGTGGCCAAGTGGGTCGTGGTTTTCGGCGTCCTGCTGGTGGGGTTCCTGGTCTTCAAGCTGCCTGCATTGGCGCTGTTGGCCGGTATCGCCGTCGGCTTGATGTTCCAGGTCCTGGCCATGGCCAGGCGTTGACAGAATTCAATTAACTGAAGGTTCCGGACACATGGCGGGCGAGGCTCTAACCCCTACCAGCTACATCCAGCATCACCTGCACAACCTGACCGCGCCGGTCGGCAAGGGTGAGGGTATGTTCTGGCATATCCACGTCGATACCTTCCTCACTGCGGTCCTGATGGGCCTGGTGATCGTTGTCGCGTTCTGGCTGGGCACCCGCAAGGCCACCGCCGGCGTGCCGGGCAAGTGGCAGGCCTTCGTCGAGATCTGCCTGGAGTTCGTCGACCGCCAGGCCAAGGACACCTACCACGGCAAGAGCAAGCTGGTCACGCCGATCGCCATCACCATCTTCTTCTGGATTCTGCTGATGAATCTGCTGAAGATGATCCCGGCCGATTTCATCGCCAAGCCGCTGGAATGGGCGGGCGTGCACTACTGGAAGCCGGTCCCGACCGCTGACGTCAACGCCACCCTGGGCATGGCCATCAGCGTGTTCTTCCTGATGCTGTTCTTCGCGCTCAAGTCCAAGGGCCTGGGCGGCTTCATCAAGGAATTCCTGACGGCGCCGTTCGGCAAGTGGATGATGCCGTTCAACCTGATCCTCAACATCGTCGAGTGGCTGAGCAAGCCGATCTCGCTGGCGATGCGACTGTTCGGCAACATGTTCGGCGGCGAAATCGTGTTCCTGCTGATCTGGGTGCTGGGTGGTGCCGGTTTCTTCGGTGCCATTGCCGGTGGTGTGTTCGGCCTCGGCTGGATGCTGTTCCACCTGCTGGTGATCCCGCTGCAGGCCTTCATCTTCATGATGCTGTCGATCGTGTACCTGAGCCTGTCGGAAGACGCTCACTGAGTTTCAAGCTTCAACGCGTTTCAACCTTCATCCGTTTCATCACCCTTAGCAACTTAAGTTCCTGGAGATAACCATGTACTTCGCCGTCCTGACCAACTTCGCGCAGATTCAGAGCTCCACCGCCCTTGCCGTCGGCATCATGATCGGCCTGGCCGCGCTGGGCGCCGGTCTGGGTCTGGCCATCATGGCTGGTAAGTTCCTGGAGTCGGCCGCCCGCCAGCCGGAACTGATCCCGGTCCTGCAGGTCCGCATGTTCATCACCGCCGGCCTGATCGACGCCGCGTTCATCATCTCGGTCGCCGTTGGCCTGCTGCTGGCCTTCGCCAACCCGCTGTCGGCTGCCTTCGCTGGCGCCGTCACCAAGGCTCTGGCCGGCTGATACAGCGGTTTGAGACGACCGGGTGCTGATGCACCCGGTTTCGGATGAAGGCCGGATGTGCCGCTTCGGCGGCGCGTCCACCCCGAAACCAGCGATCGAGCTAACCATGAATATCAATTTCACCCTTCTTGCGCAGGCGCTGGCCTTCGCTGGTCTGATCTGGATCATCGCGACCAAGATCTGGCCGCCGCTGATGAACGCGATCGAAGAGCGCCAGCAGAAGATTGCTGAAGGCCTCGCTGCTGCCGACCGCAGCCAGAAAGATCTGGCCCAGGCGCAGGAGAAGGTCAACGAAGCGCTGAAGGAAGCCCGCACCAAGGCCAACGAGATCATCGATCAGGCCCATGCGCGTGCCAACCAGATCGTTGATGCTGCCCGCAACGAAGCGATCACCGAAGCCACCCGTCAGAAGGAACTGGCCCAGGCTGAAATCGACGCCGCCGCCAACCGTGCCCGTGAAGATCTGCGCAAGCAGGTGTCCGCGCTGGCCGTGACCGGTGCCGAAAAGCTGCTCAAGCGCGAAATCGACGCCAACGCCCACAAGGCGCTGCTCGACGAGCTGGCCTCGGAGATCTAAGGATGAGCCAGGCCCTCACGCTTGCCCGCCCGTACGCCCGCGCCGCGTTCGCGACCGCGCGCGACGAAGGCGCGTTCGCGCCGTGGTCGGACGCCCTGGCGTTCTCCGCCCACGTCGCCGCCGATCCGCGCGTGGCGGCCCTGCTCGCCAACCCGGAGCTGGGTCGTGACGACGCCGTCGCCCTGCTGGCGCCGGTGTCCCACGGCGAGACCTACTCGCGCTTCCTGGCCATCCTGGCCGAATCGCATCGCCTGCCGCTGCTGCCGGAAATCTCCGGCATGTTCGACGCCCTGCGCGCCGAAGCCGAGCACGTGGTCAAGGCCACCGTCACCTCGGCTGCCGAACTGTCGGCCGGTGAACTGGACGCGATCAAGGTCGCGCTGCGCAAGCGCTTCAACCGCGAGGTCGACGTGACCACCGCGGTCGATGCCTCGCTGATCGGCGGCGCCGTGATCGACGCCGGCGACGTGGTCATCGATGGTTCGCTGAAGGGCAAGCTGGCCCGTCTGCAGACCGCGCTCGCTAACTGAATTCATTTAACGTCCGGCCCCGCTGCCGGCACTAGGACTTGACGATGGCAACCACGCTCAACCCCTCCGAAATCAGCGAACTGATCAAGAACCGCATCGAGAAGGTCAAGCTGGCCGCGGAATCGCGCAACGAAGGCACCGTGACCAGCGTGTCCGACGGCATCGTGCGCATCTTCGGTCTGGCCGACGTGATGCAGGGCGAAATGATCGAACTGCCGAACAACACCTTCGCACTGGCCCTGAACCTGGAGCGCGACTCGGTCGGCGCCGTGGTCCTGGGTGACTACGAGCACCTGCGCGAAGGCGATGTCGCCAAGACCACCGGCCGCATCCTGGAAGTGCCGGTCGGTCCGGAACTGCTGGGTCGCGTCGTGAACGCGCTGGGCGAGCCGATCGACGGCAAGGGCCCGCTGGGCACCGACCTGACCGCTCCGGTGGAGCGCGTTGCTCCGGGCGTGATCTGGCGCAAGTCGGTCGACCAGCCGGTGCAGACCGGTTACAAGTCGGTCGACTCGATGATCCCGATCGGCCGTGGCCAGCGCGAGCTGATCATCGGTGACCGCCAGACCGGCAAGACCGCCATGGCGATCGATGCGGTGATCAACCAGAAGGGCACCGGCATCAAGTGCGTGTACGTTGCGATCGGCCAGAAGGCTTCGACCATCGCCAACATCGTGCGCAAGCTGGAAGAGAACGGCGCGCTGGCCCACACCATCGTGGTGGCCGCGACCGCTTCCGAATCGGCTGCCATGCAGTACATCAGCGCCTACTCGGGCTGCACCATGGGTGAGTACTTCATGGACCGCGGCGAAGACGCGCTGATCGTGTACGACGATCTGTCCAAGCAGGCTGTCGCCTACCGCCAGATCTCGCTGCTGCTGAAGCGCCCGCCGGGCCGCGAAGCCTACCCGGGTGACGTGTTCTACCTGCACTCTCGCCTGCTGGAACGCGCTGCCCGCGTGTCCGAGGAATATGTCGAGAAGTTCACCGAAGGCAAGGTCACCGGCAAGACCGGTTCGCTGACCGCGCTGCCGATCATCGAAACCCAGGCTGGCGACGTGTCCGCGTTCGTTCCGACCAACGTGATCTCGATCACCGACGGCCAGATCTTCCTGGAAACCGACCTGTTCAACGCCGGCATCCGCCCGGCCGTGAACGCCGGTATCTCGGTGTCGCGCGTCGGTGGCTCGGCCCAGACCAAGATCATCAAGAAGCTGTCGGGCGGCATCCGTATCTCGCTGGCCCAGTACCGTGAACTGGCTGCCTTCGCGCAGTTCGCCTCGGACCTGGACGAAGCGACCCGCAAGCAGCTGGAGCGTGGCCAGCGCGTCACCGAGCTGATGAAGCAGAAGCAGTACGCGCCGATGTCGATCGCCAACCAGGCGCTGTCGATCTACGCCGTCAACGAGGGGTACCTCGACGACGTGCCGGTCAACAAGCTGCTGGCGTTCGAAGAAGGCCTGCACGCCCACTTCGCCAATACCCAGGGCGAGCTGATCAGCAAGGTCAACGCTACCGGCGGTTGGGACAACGACATCGAAGGTGCCTTCAAGAAGGGCATCGCCGAGTTCAAGACCACCGGCAGCTGGTAATCGCGGTCCTGTAGAGCGGAGCCAGCGGCTCCGCTGGACCAGATGACAAACGGTTGAACAACGCGGGGCATCAGCCCCGCGCCACGGGAAACAAGAGATGGCAAGCGGACGCGAAATCAAAACCAAGATCAAGAGCGTGCAGAACACCCGCAAGGTGACGCGCGCCCTGGAAATGGTCTCGGCCTCCAAGATCCGCAAGGCGCAGGATCGGATGAAGACCTCGCGTCCGTACGCGCAGGCGATGAAGCAGGTGATCGGTCACCTGGCCCAGGCCAGCACCGACTACCAGCATCCGTTCCTGGTCGAGCGTGAGCAGGTAAAGCGGGTCGGTTTCATCGTGATCTCCTCCGATCGCGGTCTGGCCGGCGGCCTGAACAACAACCTGTTCCGCAAGATGCTGGGCGAAGCCAAGGCATGGCAGGACAAGGGTGCCGAAGTGGACCTGGTGACCATCGGCCAGAAGGCATCGACCTTCTTCCGCCGCGTGAAGGTCAACATGGTCGGCAGCGTGACCCACATCGGCGACGTGCCGAAGCTGGAATCGCTGATCGGTGTGATCAAGGTCATGCTCGACGCCTTCACCGAAGGCAAGATCGACCGCGTGTACCTGGTCTACAACCGCTTCGTGAACACCATGGTGCAGAAGGCCAGCTTCGATCAGCTGCTGCCGCTGCCGCCGGCCGAGAAGCAGGTCGCTCACCACGACTGGGACTACCTGTACGAACCCGATGCCGCGACCGTGCTGGAGCACGTGATGACGCGTTACATCGAGTCGCTGGTGTACCAGGCACTGCTGGAAAACGTCGCCTCCGAGCATGCCGCACGCATGGTTGCGATGAAGGCGGCGAGCGACAACGCCAACAAGCTGATCGGCACCCTGCAGCTCGTCTACAACAAGGCGCGCCAGGCAGCGATCACCCAGGAAATCTCCGAAATCGTCGGCGGCGCGGCAGCAGTCTGACCGCGTTCGTTCAAAGCACACATTAGAGGATGCAGCAATGAGTCAGGGCAAGATCGTTCAGATCATCGGCGCGGTCGTCGACGTCGAATTCCCGCGTGAATCGGTGCCGAAGGTGTACGACGCACTGAAGGTCGAAAACACCGAGATCACCCTCGAAGTCCAGCAGCAGCTGGGCGACGGCGTGGTGCGTACCATCGCCCTCGGTTCCACCGACGGCCTGAAGCGCAACCTGGTTGCCGTCAACACCGGCCGCGGCATTTCGGTGCCGGTCGGCGCCGGCACCCTGGGCCGCATCATGGACGTGCTGGGCCGTCCGATCGACGAAGCCGGCCCGGTCGCTGCCAGCGACAACTGGGAAATCCACCGCGCTGCGCCGTCGTATGAAGACCAGTCCCCGGCCACCGAGCTGCTGGAAACCGGCATCAAGGTCATCGACCTGATGTGCCCGTTCGCCAAGGGCGGCAAGGTCGGCCTGTTCGGCGGCGCCGGCGTCGGCAAGACCGTCAACATGATGGAGCTGATCAACAACATCGCCAAGGCGCACAGCGGCCTGTCCGTGTTCGCCGGCGTGGGTGAGCGTACCCGTGAGGGCAACGACTTCTACCACGAAATGAAGGACTCCAACGTCCTGGACAAGGTGGCGATGGTGTACGGCCAGATGAACGAGCCGCCGGGCAACCGCCTGCGCGTCGCGCTGACCGGCCTGACCATGGCCGAGTACTTCCGCGACGAGAAGGACGAAAACGGCAAGGGCAAGGACGTCCTGTTGTTCGTCGACAACATCTACCGCTACACCCTGGCCGGTACCGAAGTGTCGGCACTGCTGGGCCGTATGCCGTCCGCAGTGGGTTACCAGCCGACCCTGGCCGAGGAAATGGGCGTCCTGCAGGAGCGCATCACCTCGACCAAGAACGGCTCGATCACCTCGATCCAGGCCGTCTACGTTCCCGCGGACGACCTGACCGACCCGTCGCCGGCGACCACCTTCGCCCACCTGGACTCGACCGTCACCCTGTCGCGTTCGATCGCCTCGCTGGGTATCTACCCGGCCGTCGATCCGCTGGACTCCACCAGCCGCCAGATGGACCCGCTGGTCATCGGCCACGAGCACTACGACACCGCCCAGCGCGTCCAGCAGACCCTGCAGAAGTACAAGGAACTGAAGGACATCATCGCGATCCTGGGCATGGACGAACTGTCCGAAGAGGACAAGCAGGCCGTGTCGCGCGCCCGCAAGATCGAGCGCTTCTTCAGCCAGCCGTTCCACGTGGCCGAAGTGTTCACCGGTTCGCCGGGCAAGTACGTGCCGCTGAAGGACACCATCCGTGGCTTCAAGGCCATCGTCGATGGCGAGTACGACCACCTGCCGGAGCAGGCGTTCTACATGGTCGGCGGCATCGAAGAAGCGGTCGAGAAGGCCAAGAAGATGGCCGAGAAGGCCTGATCCGGGACGGGCAGGAGCGATCCTGGCCGACCTGACGCCGGCGCCGGGCAACCGCCCGCGCCGGTGGACCCCCACGGTGGCATTGCGCCGCCGCGAACAGCGAAGAGATTTGCATGAGCACGATCCGTTGCGACATCGTCAGCGCCGAGCAGGAAATCTTCCGTGGCGAAGCGACCCTGGTCGTGGCCACCGGTGAGCTGGGCGAACTGGGCATCGCGCCCAAGCACGCGCCGCTGATCACCCGCCTGAAGCCGGGCAAGGTGGTGGTGACCACGCCGAACGGCGAGCAGCTGGATTTCGCCATTTCCGGCGGCATCCTGGAAGTGCAGCCGCAGGTGGTGACCGTGCTGGCCGACACCGCGATCCGCGCGCAGGACATCGACGAAGCCTCGGTCCGCAAGGCCAAGGAAGAAGCCGAGCGCATCCTGGCCAACCGCGGCGAAGCGATGGAAGTGGCCGAAGCCCAGCAGAAGCTGGCTGAAGCCGTCGTCCAGCTGCAGGCACTGGAACGCCTGCGCAAGAATCTCAAGCACTGAGGTTCGCGCTGCACCCACGAGAACGCCGGCCCTGTGCCGGCGTTTTTGTTTCTGCTGGCAGCGCCGGGGCGTGTGTCGGTGGTATCAGCGATACACCACATGGCGCATCAACAGGAACGACACGCACGCCAGCCCGCCTTCCACCAGCGGCTTGGCCAGCCACGTGTACTGCAGGCCCAGCGCCTGGTCGACCAGGCTGACCAGCAGCGTGCTCGCTGCCGTCAGCAGCAGCCACAGCCCGAAGAAGCGTGCAAAGCGCTTCCATCCCAGCTTGCGGGTGCCGGCCTCGGCAAAGGTGTAGCGGCCGTTGAGCCAGAAGCCCAGCAGCATGCCGGCCAGGCGACCGGCGATGTTGGCCGGCGCAACCGGCATGCCCAGCGCGGTGGCGACCACGAACACCAGCCAATCGACCAGCAGCTGCACGAGCCCGATCACGAGGTAGGTGCTTCCCTGGCGGAGCAGGCTCATCGGCATGATGAAGGAGGAGGGATGCCCATGTTAACGGCCCACGCTCTAGAATCACCGGCAACGAACTACGGACTGCTGCTCCCATGACCCAAGCCCTGCACGTCATCATCCTCGCCGCCGGCGCCGGCAAGCGCATGAAGTCGGTGCTGCCGAAGGTGCTGCAGCCGATCGCCGGCCAGCCGATGCTGGCGCACGTGATCGATACGGCCCGCGAGCTGCAGCCGGCGGCCATCCACGTGGTTTACGGCCATGGTGGCGAGGCGGTGCGTCAGTACTTCGCCGGCCAGCCCGACCTGCAGTGGGCCGAACAGGCCCAGCAGCTCGGTACCGGCCACGCAGTAACGCAGGCAATGCCGCAGGTTCCCGACGCTGCGCAGGTGCTGGTGTTGTACGGCGATGTGCCGCTGATCCGCGCGCAGACCCTGCGCGACCTGCTGGCGCAGCCGGGCCGGCTGGCAGTGCTGGTGGCCGATGTCGATGACCCGAGCGGTTACGGCCGGGTGCTGCGCGATGCAGAGGGCAAGGTGGGCGCCATCGTCGAGCAGAAGGACGCCACCGACGACCAGCTGCGCGTGCGCACGATCAACACCGGCATCATCGCCGCAGAGTCGACCGCGCTGCGCCGCTGGTTGTCGCAGCTGTCCAACAGCAATGCGCAGGGCGAGTACTACCTTACCGATGTGTTCGCGTTTGCCGCGCATGAGTACACCCCGGCCGAGATGGCCCTGGTCGCCGATGCACAGGAGGCTGAGGGCGCGAATGATCCGTGGCAGCTGTCGCAGCTGGAACGCGCCTGGCAGCGCCGTGCGGTGCGTGCGCTGTGCGCTCAGGGCGCGCGCGTGCGCGACCCGGCACGCCTGGATATCCGTGGCACCGTCACCGTGGGCAGCGACGTGCTGATCGATGTCGACGTTGTTCTTGAAGGCAACGTCGTGCTCGGTGACGGCGTTACCGTAGGCCCGTTCAACCGGCTGAAGGACGTCAACCTGGGGCCCGGCACCGAAGTGCGCGCGCATTGCGACCTGGAAGGCGTGGTCACCGACGGTGCCGCGCAGGTCGGCCCGTTCGCACGCTTGCGGCCGGGTACCGTGCTGGCCGATGGCGTACACGTCGGCAACTTCGTCGAAACCAAGAAGGTCACCCTCGGCGTCGGCAGCAAGGCGAACCATCTCACCTACCTGGGTGACGCGGTGATCGGCAGCAGGGTGAACATCGGTGCCGGCACCATCACGTGCAACTACGATGGCGTGAACAAGTCGACCACCACCATCGGCGACAACGCTTTCATCGGCTCCAACAGCTCGCTGGTGGCGCCGATCACCATCGGCGAGGGCGCGACCATCGCTGCCGGGTCGGTCATCACCCGCACCGCACCGGACGGCAAGCTGACGCTGGCACGTGCACGACAGGAAACCATCGATGGCTGGAAGCGCCCGGTCAAGAAGTCCTGAGCCACGGGTGCCGCGCACCGATGAGCTGGGTGTGCTGCCGGCGATCGAACAGCGTGCCGGTGAACTGCTGAGGGGCCACGAGGCCTATCCGGTGTTTGCCGGCCACGGCCTGGACCTGCCGACGCTGCAGGAAGGTCGTGAGCGTGGACAGCTCTGGGTGGTGGATGGCGCCGGCGGCGGCATTGCCGGCTACCTGCTGGCCGGCGACCTGGCAGGCGAGTTCCATGTCCTGCAGATGGATGTGGATCCAGCGCACGCGCGTCGTGGCCATGGCCGTGCATTGCTGCGGCATGCCTTGGCGCAGGCCAGGGCCACCGGCTTTGCTGCAGCGGTGCTGACCACCTTGAGCGATGTGCCGTGGAATGCAGCCTTCTATGCCAGCGAAGGATTCGTTGAAGTGCCGGAGGCGGAGTGGAATGATGGCCTGCGCGCCGTCATGGCCGAAGAGGCTGCGCTCGGGTTTCCGATGCACCTGCGGGTGGCGATGCGGCGGGTCTGGTAGGTGCCGACCCTGGTCGGCACATCCACGCATGGCGTGGATCTACCCGATCGGCCCGCTCACCCCACCGGCAACAGGATCGACACGCACAGCCCGCCATCACCGCGGTTCTGCAGCGACACCCGCCCACCGTGCGCCTCCACGATCTCGCGGGTCAGTGCCAGTCCCAACCCGGTACCGTTGCGCTTGGTCGAATAGAACGGCATCAGTGCGTTCTGCAGCACCTGCTCGTTCATGCCCTTGCCACGGTCCAGCACATCCAGGCGCAGCCATTGCGGCAACCGCGTCAGCTGCACCTGCACGTCATCATTGGGCGGATCGGCTTCGGCACAGGCTTCATGCGCGTTCTTCAGCAGGTTCAACAGCGCCTGCCCGAACTGCGCGATGTCGATCCGGCTGCTCAGTTCCTCCTCCGGTTCACGTTCCATGCTGAACGGAATCTGCTGGCGCAGGCTGGACAGGAAGGGCGCCCAGTGCACGGTCTGCAGTTGCGGTTGCGGCAGCTTGGCGAAGCGCGCATAGCCACGGATGAATCCTTCCAGGTGGCGCGCGCGGTCTTCGATGGTGGTGAAGATCTCCGGCAGCCGATCGAAGCGCTCGCGCTGCACCAGCACGCCACCGGAGTGGGCCAGCGAGGCGATCGGTGCCAGTGAGTTGTTGAGCTCGTGGCTGATCACCCGGATCACCTTCTTCCACGTCTGCACTTCCTGGCGGCGCAGTTCGGCGGTGAGCAGGCGTACCAGCAGCAGGTCGTGCGGGCGGCCGTTGAGCTGGAAAGATCGGCGTGAGAGGTGATAGACCTGTTCGTCGTCCTCATCGCCGTCTTCGCCTTCCGCATGCACCGCGAACAGGCTGTCGCCGCCACGGGCGATGGCATCGCGCAGCTCCACCGGCACCTGTTCCAGCACCTCTTCCAGGCGCTGGCCTTCCAGCTTCCAGCCGCCATGCAGCAGCTTGCGCGCGGCCAGGTTGGAGAACACCACGCGGGCGATGCCATCGCCGCCGGAAGCAATCAGCAACATCGCCACCGGGGTGTTCTGCACCATGGTGTCCAGCAGCAGTTCGCGCTGCACCAGGCCCTGCCGCTGCTCGCGCAGCACGTCGCCCAGTTCGCGGTGCGCCTGCACCAGGTCACCCAGTTCGTCGTTGCCCGGCCAGTACACACCGAAGTTGTACTCACCGTCGCGGTAGCTGCTGGTGGTGCCGGCCAAGGCGCGCATCAATGAACGTACCGGCGCGGTGGCACGGCGCAGGGTCCACCACATCAGCGACAGCAGGATCAGCGCCGACACCGTGGTCACCACCCAGCCGTGGTCCATCCAGTAGGCCAGCAGCCACGGCAACGCGGCGGCCAGCGCCAGCACCGGCAGCAGGCGCAGGAACAGGCGGAAGGTGAACGAGCGCCGTTTCATTCGCGTGGGATGCCGTGCCGGTCCATGCGCCGGTACAGTGCCTGGCGGCTCAGGCCGAGTTCGGCGGCGGCCTGGGCGATGACGCCGTGGTTGCGCGCCAGCACATCCTCGATGCGCGCACGGTCAGGATCAGTGCCGGCACTGGCTGCCGGTCGCGGCGCAGGTGCGGCACGCGGCAGGTTCAGGTCGGCCACTTCGATGCGGTTGCCGGTCGCCAGCAGCTCGGCCCGCTGGATCACGTTGCGCAGTTCGCGCACGTTGCCGGGCCAGGGGTGCCGTTGCAGGGCCGCGGTGGCGGCGCTGGAAAGTGGCTTGCCGGCGGTCAGGAAGCGCTCGGCCAGGGGCACGATGTCGCCCGGGCGCTCGGCCAATGGTGGCAGTACCAGTTCCACCGTATTGAGGCGGTAGTACAGGTCTTCGCGGAAGGTGCCGTCGCGGATCATCGCCGGCAGGTCGGCATTGGTCGCGCTGACCACGCGGACTTTGACCTGGCGCTCGCGGTTGGAGCCCAGGCGCTCGAAGCGGCCGGTTTCCAGCACGCGCAGGAGCTTCATCTGGCCGCCCAGCGACAGGTTGCCGATCTCGTCCAGGAACAGCGTTCCGCCGTCGGCGGCTTCGAACTTGCCCTCGCGTGCCTTGTTGGCGCCGGTATATGCGCCGGCCTCGGCACCGAACAGTTCGGCCTCGATCAGTTCCGAGGGCAGGGCGCCGCAGTTGACCGTGATGAACGGGCCCTTGGCCACCAGTGAATTGGCCTGGATGATCTGCGCGATCTTCTCCTTGCCAGCCCCGTTGGGGCCGGTGATCAGCACCGGCAGTTCGGAGCGCGCGACCTGGCAGGCCAGCGCGATGATGCGCTCGCTGGCCGGATCGGCGAAGACCGCACCACACAGCTCGTACTTTTCTTCCAGCGCATTGCGCTGGCGCAGCTCACGGCTGCGGCGGCGGTCCAGCTCGCGCCGCGCCTCGGACAGCTCGAGCAGGTTGTTGACCGTGGTCAGCAGCTTGCGGTCGTCCCAGGGCTTGGCCAGGTAGTCGGCGGCGCCGGCCTTGACCAGGTCCACCGCACTGCTCAGGTGGGTCCAGGCGGTGAGCAGGATCACCGGCAGGTCCGGGTGGCGCGCGCGGATCTGTGCGAACAGGTCTTCGCCTTCTTCGCCGGAGGTGGTGTCCTCGCTGAAATTCATGTCCTGGATCACCAGGTCGACCGGCTGCGACTCGAGCAGGGCCAGCCCTTCGGCCGGGCTCTGCGCCTGCAGGGTGTCGATGTCATGCAGGGAGAACAGCACGTCCAGCGCGGTGCCCACGCTGGCGTTGTCGTCGATGATCAGGATCGAAGGCATCAAGCAGTTCTGCAGAAAGGGATGGGCGGCGCCGATGGAGCCGTGTTCGTATCCATACGCCGGGAGAGCCCGGCGCCACCCATCAAGCATAGCCAAAGCCGTGGCGACGAGGGCGGGCTGGTTTCAGCGCCGCGCTGGTGGAGGCGGTGGTGCCGGCGGTGGCGGAGCGACCAGCGCCAGCCGCCATGAGGCGGCGTCCACCGGGACGGTGAGCTCGCGTTTGTCGCGGCGCAGCAACAGGTACGCAGTCGGGGCACTGGAATGCCGCAGCGCATCGGCAAGATGCTCGATCCGCCGCACAGCCGTATCGTCCAGGCGCAGGATGCGGTCGCCGCTGCGCACGCCGAAGCGGGCTTCCGGACGCGCGGCTTCCACCCGTACCTGGCCCTCGGTCGAGCGCAGCGCCAGGCGGGCATCATCCTGGCGCCATTCCAGCGTCTGCGAGCTGCCACCGCCGGCCAGCGCCGGCAGTGGCAGCAGTGCCATCAACAGCACCCGGCAGGCACGCATCTTACGCGCCCCGCGTGGCAACTGCGGGTGGGACCGCTGCCGCGCGCCGGGCCGGCCCGAACACCGCGATCTGGCCCAGCACCCACAGCAGCAGCGCACCCAGCGGCAGGTAGTACAGCGGCATGCGCGGCAGCTCGTACAGGTTCATCAGTGCCAGATTGATCGCGTAGGCTGCCAGCATGCCCAGCACGATCCCCAGCGAGGCCAGCAGGAAGTTCTCGGTCTGGAAGTAGCGCAGGATCTGCCCGCGGGTGGCACCGAGTGCGCGGCGGATGCCGATCTGCTTGCTGCGCTGCTGCACCCAGAAGCTGGCCAGGCCGATGATGCCCAGCGCAGTGACCACCAGCAGCGAGATGCTGACGGTGATCAGCAGGCCGACCATCGCGCGGTCGTTCTTGAAGAAGTCCTTGCGCTGGTCTTCATAGGTCAGCTTGTCGCGCATCAGCCGGTTGGGATCGTTGCGTTCCAGCGCGGCGGCACCGGCATCGAGGACCTCCTGGCGGCGCTCTGGCGAAGTGCGCAGCACATAGGTGCCACCTTCATCGAAGGTGCGCCGCATGGGCAGCAGCATCGAGTTGGTCCAGTTGTCATTCCAGCCATTGGGTGTGCTGAGCGTGTCGACGATGCCGACCACATGCAGCGGCTGCTTGCCCATGTAGTAGGTCTTGCCCAGCGCACTGCCGCTGGGTTCCATCTTGGCGGCGGTGGCCTGGGTGAAGATCACCGGAATCGCCTTTTCCTTGGCGCCGCCCTTGCTGGCGTCTTCGAAGTTCTGGTATTCGTCGGGCAGGAAATCGCGGCCTGCGATCAGGTTGATGCCCATCGTGGCCAGCCCGTTCTCGGACAGGGTGTACATCGAGGCGTTGGTGGTCGGCCGTTCCTGGTCGACCTCGCGCGAGATGCTGCTGCTGGACGAGCCGTTGCGGAAGGGAACCTGGTTGATGATGGTGACGTTGCTGACGCCAGGAATTGCGCGCAGCGATGCCAGGTCCTCGCGGGTGCGGGCCATGGCATCGGTCTGCTTGCCGATGCCGCTGACGCGGAGCATCACCAGTTCGTTCTCGGCGATGCCGCTGGGCATGCTGATCTTCTCCACGCGCTGGCTGACCAGGAACAGCGCGTTGCAGACGATGGCGCAGGTCAGTGCGACTTCCAGCACGATCAGGGCAGCGGCAGTCTTGTGCCGGCGCAGCGTGCTGATGATGGGGCGGATGTCCATGGGAGTCCTCGTTCGGGTGCTTACTGCGACTTGAGCTGGATGGCCGGAGTGACCTGCATGGCGCGCCAGGCAGGCAGGAAACCGGCGGCAAGGCTGGCGAACAGGGTCAAGCCCAGCGCAAGCAGCAGCATGTTGCCGTCCAGGTGGGCCAGCTTTGCGTACTCCACCGGTTGCTGGCGCACCGCGAACAGGCCGAGCAGGGCCAGGCCGATACCCAGCACGCCACCGACCACGCCGACCGCACCTGCTTCCACCAGGCATTGCAGGAAGATCTGGCCGCGGCTGGCACCGAGCGCGCGGCGCACACCGATCTCACCGCTGCGACGCAGGAACTTGGCCAGCAGCAGGCCCACCGTGTTGACCAGGCAGACACCCAGGAAGCCCAACGCCAGCCACAGCTGCAGGCGCACGTCGCTGGGCACCGCGCCGTTGAAGTCCAGCCATTCCATCACGGTGCGCAGGCGCACGTTCGGCGGATGCTTGAAGCGGCCGGCCTCGCGCTGCTGGGTCGAGTAGTTCTCCAGGTAACGACGGTAGTCGCCAGCCTTGGCCGGGTCCATCTCCACCCAGTACTGCAGCCACGCGCACGGTGCGTTGAGCGAGTAGCTGTTGCCGTCCGGATTCTCGCCGAAGCAGTTCATGTTGCCGTTGTTGCCCAGCTTCAGGTCGAAGGAGGTGGAGATCGGCAGCAGCAGGTCTTCGTTCTTGCCGTAGCTGCCAGTGGTCAGGTCGTAGAAGTGCGGCTCCGGGCTCCATTCCTTCATCACGCCGACGATGCGGTAGCTCTGGCCTTCCATGCGCAGGTCGCGGCCCACGCTGTTGGCGCCCTGGTACAGCTTGTCATTGAGCGCCTTGGAGATGACCACCACGCGCGCACGGCCTTCATCGTCCTCGCGCGTCCAAGGGCGGCCGTACTGCATGGGCACCTCGAACATCGGAAAGAAGTCGGCCGAGGTCCAGCGGGTGTCGATGCTGAAGGGCTTGAGGGTGCTGTTGTCCGGTTCGATGGTGCCGCCGCCGCCGCTCATCAGCGCCTGGCGCTCGCCCTTGGCTTCGCGCAGCAGGGCTTCACCGTCGAAGCGGGTCAGCTGGGTTTCCGGTTCCTCGCCGGCGACGTAGGCGCCGGTCGCGGCGTCGAGCTGGACGTAGAACAGGCGGTCGCTCTTGCCGGGAATCGGGTCACCGGACAGCACGTGGAACACGGTCAGGGTGGTCATCGAGGCGCCGATGCCGAGCGCGATGGCAACCACCATCAGCGCGGTCAGGACCTTGTTGCGGCGGAAGCTGCGCACCGCCAGTCGGGCGTAGTAGGCGAACATGGTGGGGCCCTCACTCGTTGACGGCGACGATGTGGCGCGGCGGCGTGGCCAGCACCGGCTCGCGCACCAGGTCGGTCACCTGGCCATCGACGATATG
The DNA here is from genome assembly GCF_030910085.1 of Stenotrophomonas maltophilia group sp. RNC7. Classification (NCBI taxonomy): domain Bacteria; kingdom Pseudomonadati; phylum Pseudomonadota; class Gammaproteobacteria; order Lysobacterales; family Lysobacteraceae; genus Stenotrophomonas; species Stenotrophomonas maltophilia group sp. RNC7. The sequence goes on from NZ_JAVFVN010000740.1 coordinate 213,326, forward strand.
CACGTTGCGCTGCGCGCGCGCGGCCAGTTCCGGATCGTGGGTGACCATCACGATGGTGGTGCCGGCAGCGTTGATCTCCTCCAGCAGCTCCATCACGCCGCGGGCCATCTGCGTGTCCAGGTTGCCGGTCGGTTCGTCGGCCAGCAGCAGGCGCGGGCTGCCTGCCAGGGCACGTGCGATCGCCGCGCGCTGCTGCTGGCCGCCGGACAGCTCGTTCGGGTAGTGCTTCATGCGCGAGCCGAGGCCGACCTGGGTCAGCGCCTTCTCGATGCGTTCGCGGCGCTCATTGGCGCTCATCTTGCGGTAGCGCAGCGGCACGTCGACATTGTCGAACAGGTTCAGGTCGGGGATCAGGTTGAAGCCCTGGAAGATGAAGCCGATCTTCTGGTTGCGCAGGCGGCTGCGGGCGTCATCGCCCAGCGTGCTCACATCCTGCCCGTCCAGCATGTAGGTACCGCTGGTGAAGGTTTCCAGCAGGCCGGCGATGTTGAGGAAGGTGGTCTTGCCGGAGCCTGACGGGCCGGTGACCGCGACGAACTCGCCTTCCTTGACCTGCAGTTCCAGTGAGCGCAACGCGTGGGTTTCCACCTGTTCGGTGCGGAAGACCTTGGCGACCGAACGCATTTCGAGCATGTACATGGGGTGTCCTCTCTCCAGGATTCAGGTATCAGTTGACGGAGACGCGTTCGGCGTCCTTGAACAGGTCGCTGCCGGAGACCACGATGCGGTCGCCCGGTTGCACACCCGACTTGATTTCCACTTCGCCCAGGCTGCTGACGCCCAGTTCCACCGGGCGGCGCACGGCGGTGCGGCCATCCATCACGTAGGCCACGCCGTTGCCCTGTTCGACAAACGGACCGCGCTCGACCTTCAGCACGTTCTTGCGGGTATCGAGCAGCACGCGTACCGACATCCGCTGGCTCTGGCGCAGGCCTTCCGGCTGCGCGCTGGCGAAGCGCACGCGGGCATTGACCTCGCCATTGACCACTTCCGGCGACACCGCGCTGATCTCGCCCGGGAACGGCTGGCCGTTGCCACCGGTCAGCTGGGCGGGCATGCCGATCGCCAGGTCGCGGGCGAAGCTCTCCGGCACCTTGATCTCGACCTCGAACTTGGACAGGTCGACTACGCCCAGCACCGGCGCGTTGGCGGCCAGGTTGGTGGACTGCACGGCCTGCACCTGGCCGACCTGGCCATCGAAGGGCGCGCGCAGGGTCAGCGCATCGACCTGGCGCTGCACTTCGGCCACCACCGCTTTCTGGCGGTCGGCCAGCAGGCGCTTGTTGCGGGCATCCAGGTCGGCGCCCTGGCTCTGCAGGCGCGCATCGGTGGTGGCATTGGCCAGGGCGATGTCGGCTTTCTTCAGCGAATCCTTGGCCTTGGCCAGGTCGATCTGCGGTACCGCGCCGCCGTCGTAGCCGCGCTGGTAGCGCTGCAGGTCACGGTCGGCGGCCTGCCGCTCGATGGTGGCCTGGTCGGTTTCCTTGCGTGACTTGGCACGGGCCAGGGTCGCGTCCAGCGCGGCGCGGCTGGCCTCGGCTTCCAGGCCGGCCAGCGTTGCCTGTTCCTGGGCCAGCTTGCTGCGCAGTTCCGGGCTGTCGATGATCGCAAGCTCCTGGCCCTTCTTGACCACGTCACCGGCGACGACCTTCAGGTCCACGGTACCGGCCGAGATCGCGTACAGGATCGGGCTGTTGGCGGCGATCACGCGGCCGTCGGCAGCGATGTCACGGACCAGGTCGCCCCGCTTCACCTCGGCGATGCGCACGCGGCTGCTGTCGAAGGAGCGACTGGCGTTGGACCAGGCGTGCACGGCCCAGCCGATGCCGGCGAGTAGCACGATGGCGCCCAGTGCCGGCCAGCGGTAGCGGTGCCAGCTTGCGCGGGTGGTGCCGGCCGGGGCGGAGGAAACGATCTGGTCCTGTGCGGAAGTGTCGCGGATCATCGGGTGCGTGCCTGACGGTGGTAGCCAGTACCAAGCACGTAGCGTGCCAACTTTATTTCCTTTCAGGTCAATGGGTTGGGAGTTTCGGGGAAGTGTCCGGGTGTCCGCGGACACCTTTCCGGACACTTTCATTAAGCGGACAGGAGGGGGAAGCCGGACACGCAGGCTAGAATGCGGCAATCGTCTTCAAGGAAACGCGTGACATGTGTGGAATCGTGGGTGCGATCGCCGATCGCGACGTAGTACCGGTACTGATCGAGGGTCTGAAGCGCCTTGAATACCGTGGCTACGATTCCTCGGGCATCGCCGTGATCGACCAGAGCGAGCGTCCGGAAGTCCGCCGGGTGCGTCGTACCGGCCGCGTGTCGGAAATGGCCATGGCGGCCGAGGCCGAGGGCTTCAATGCGGTGCTGGGCATCGGCCACACCCGCTGGGCCACCCACGGCGGTGTCACCGAGGCCAATGCACATCCGCACATCAGCCACGGTGTGGCCCTGGTGCACAACGGCATCATCGAGAACCACGAAGAGCAGCGCGAGAAGCTGCGCGCGCTGGGCTACACGTTTGAATCGCAGACCGATACCGAAGTCATCGCGCACCTGATCCATCATCATCTGAAGGATGGCGACGATCTGCTGGTGGCACTGCAGCACACGGTGAAGGAACTGACCGGTGCCTATGCGCTGGCCGTGGTCAGCCGCGCCGAGCCGGAGCGCTTCGTCTGCGCGCGCATGGGCTGCCCGCTGCTGGTCGGCCTGGGCGAGGGCGAGAATTTCGTCGCCTCCGACGTCTCGGCGGTGATCTCGGCCACCCGCAAGGTGATCTTCCTGGAAGAGGGCGACACCGCCGAGATCCGTCGCGATGGCGTGCGCATCTTCGACGAGCATGACCAGCCGGTCGAGCGCGATGTGCACCTGTCCGACGTGTCGCTGGCCTCGCTGGAGCTGGGTCCGTACCGCCATTTCATGCAGAAGGAAATCCACGAACAGCCGCGTGCGCTGGGCGACACCATCGAAGCGGCGATCGACGCCGGTGGCTTCCCGGCCGAGCTGTTCGGCAAGAACGCCGAGGCGGTGCTGTCGGGCATCGAAGGCGTGCAGATCATCGCCTGCGGCACCAGCTACTACGCCGGCCTGACCGCGCGCTACTGGATCGAGGCCATCGCCGGCCTGCCGTGCAGCGTGGAGATTGCCAGCGAGTACCGCTATCGCGCGGCCTACGCGAACCCCAAGCATCTGATCGTGACCATCTCGCAGTCCGGCGAAACGCTGGATACGATGGAAGCGCTGAAGTACGCCAAATCGTTGGGCCACCAGCACACGCTGTCGATCTGCAACGTGCCGGAAAGTGCGATTCCGCGTGCCAGCGAACTGGTCTGCTACACCCGCGCCGGTGCCGAGATCGGCGTGGCCTCGACCAAGGCCTTCACCACCCAGCTGGCCGCACTGTTCCAGCTGACCGTGGTGCTGGGCAAGCTGCATGGCCGCATCGACGCGGCGCAGGAAGCGGACTACCTGGAACAGCTGCGCTTCCTGCCGGGCAGCGTGCAGCACGCCCTGAACATGGAGCCACAGATCGCCGCCTGGGCCGAGCGTTTCGCGCGCAAGAGCAGCGCATTGTTCCTGGGCCGCGGCCTGCATTACCCGATCGCGCTGGAGGGCGCGCTCAAGCTCAAGGAAATCTCCTACATCCACGCCGAGGCCTACCCGGCCGGTGAGCTGAAGCATGGTCCGCTGGCGCTGGTGGACGAGGACATGCCGGTGGTGGTGATCGCGCCGAACGACAGCCTGCTGGAGAAGGTGAAGTCGAACATGCAGGAAGTGCGTGCGCGTGGTGGCGAGCTGTTCGTGTTCGCCGACCAGGACAGCAACTTCAATGAGTCCGAAGGCGTACATGTGATCCGCACGCCGCGTCATGCGGGCGTGCTCAGCCCGATCGTGCACACCATCCCGGTGCAGCTGCTGGCCTACCACACCGCGCTGGCGCGCGGCACCGACGTGGACAAGCCGCGCAACCTGGCCAAGAGCGTGACGGTGGAATAGTTTCCAACGGGGGTAGCCTGAACTATACGGTCATAGTGACCACCCCTCAGCTGTGGCAGCCTAGCCACTCTGAGGGGCATCGGGCGCTCGCGGAGCAAGTCCAGCGGCTCCGTGACCAAGGGGGCTTGGAGTTTGCCCGGATCGCGGACGAGCTGAACTCGTCGGGACAGTTGAGTCCTCGGGGCAAGCCCTTCTATCCGGCGCTTGTGTACTCGATCTACCGGAAGTGGAGTCAGAAGTTGCAGTGCGAGAAGAGAGAACGGGTCGTGCGGCTCACGGAAGTTTCTGTGATTTCGGACGGGTAGTTAGGGGCAATCTGGGGCATGTGAATGCCCTCGTATTGAGGCGTATTCTTCATGATCACTCGGCTTCGTCTTCGTTGCCTTGCGTGCCAGTGTGCAGTAACTGCGCGCGTACAAGTTGGACATGAAAGCGTTCAACGAGTTGCTTCTGTCTGCCCTGAGTGCCACACCCCCTTTCGACTTCGGCTGATCCTTGACCATCCGCCAAATGTTGGGGTCGAGTTCGACGAGAACTGTGAACGCACGGATGAAGAGGGGCGAGTGCTAAACATTAGTGCTGGTTTTGTTATTCCCCGTGCGCGCGTGCATGAGGACCAGTACTTCCCTGTCCATGACCTGCCTGAGCCTGATGAAGCCACGCTGCGGGCTATCCAGAACTCGCGTCCCGAGGGCGTCGACGGTCCAATCATGGTTGACCTCACAGTTTTGTTGGGAGGTTTACCAAATGCGACGGAGTACTGGCGCCTGCTAAGAAATGCGTACCGCTTTAGCCGAACCGGGCAGCAAGATCTTATGCGTGCGCATCTGCGTCAGTTGGCTGGCGATGAAGTTCCAGACGACGAGCTGACTATCGAACGAGCCTTGGTTGGCTTCTTTGTGCGAGTACTAGAGCCGTACGGGGAAGGAGGCTTACACAGGTTGACGACAGAGTTTGCACGGGCACGCGAGTTAAACGAGCAAGAGTTTGAGCGATTTCAGGCTGAGTTCCGGCAGTCTCGCTGGGATCGAATGGATGAGTACGTTGACGTATTCGATCACTTCTTTCGCGCTTATGACGAGTTCAATCAAACTTTCATGTACGTTAGGCGCGCTACCAATCTGCCAGATGACCCGTACGCGCCATCAACTGACTTTGAGCGAACTCGCATGTACTACGGTGAGGCGTTTGAAGTTCTTGGGTCTCACATCGATCTGCTAGCTGCCGCGAACAATATTGTTTCCGGGAGGCAATTTGACCAACTAAGTCGAATTTCTTTGCGGGACTACCGTGGTAGCGATAAGGGTCGGCGCAACGAGACTCTAGGCGCAAATCCTGAGCTGGCATGGCTTGTGGCGGAATATGACAATCGTCTTAGAAATGCATCGCATCATAGATGGTTGCGCCTCAGTCACGATCGTTCGGTAATTACATACCGCGAAGGGGGTGATGGTGCGGTCCGAACGCTTAGCTACGCGGAGTACCTGTTTCGATGCTGTGCGATCACAGCGCAGTTAATGGTGCTTGCCGCAGCCGAGGCGTTGGTACTTGAGGTTGGCGCATGAAGAGCTACCCACAGAGAGTGCGCGACAACATTCTCCCGTTGTCAGTTGGCTCAACATTGCCAGAGGCATTTGAAGAATGGTCGTTCACTGAGCGGACTGAGGATCACGAAGAGCCAGTCGAGACTTGCCAGCTCTGCGAGCAAGAGGATTTGCGCTACCACTTTGAAATCAGGAATGCGCTGACGGGAAAGACCTTATGGGTCGGCTCGCAGTGCATTCTCAAGTTTGGATTGTCAGTCTTCGAAAGTGGACTGCGCCTGTCGCCAGCCGGGGCGAAGAAGAAGCTTGATCGCCTGATGCAGCAGATGCGACTTGAATCGTGCATCAAAGCACTCGAGCGACTGGCAGCCGCTGAGGACAACAGCATCCTCCGGAATGCACTAGCCTACTATCGGAAGAACAAGTATCTAACTCCGAAGTTCGCCTTCGTCGTGATGTGGCGCCTGCAAAAAAATGGAATTGACCACAGCCCCTCGTTCTTCAAGGTCAGCCTGAAGAAGTCGAAGTACAAGGAAGACCTGAAAGCCATGCCGGCGAGTCAAGTTCACGCGATATGGAAGGCGCTTACATCCACTCAGCGTCGCATGGCTATTGCTATGGGGCACCCTCCGCCCGTCGCTGAGTGATCTGCACTTGCGCGGGCTCCATAGCCTATTGCTTCTGGGTCAAGGTCTCCGCGTCCTTCAGTGCCTCCCACATATGGCACCTGAGCCCTGCGCAAATTCGTTGCAGGGTGTCCAGCTGGAGGTTTTTCTCTCCCCTCTCAATAGCGCTGTAGTAGGTGCGATGCATCCCTATGATGTCCGCATAGCTCTCCTGGCTGTAGCCAGCGGCTTCACGTCGCGCTCTAAGGGCTCTCCCGAGGTTGCGGAGTAGGTGGTCGGTCATGCCGACACCCTATAGGTAGCCTCCTTTTAGCTATACAGGTTTAAAGGCAGACTACTTTAAAGTTCCATAGACGCCTGATAGGGGGCAAGCATGAAGCTGGTGGATTGGAAGGTGGGGTTGTGCGCCGCTGTGATGGCTGCGCTGGTTGCGGGTTGTTCCGGTTCGCAGCCGGGCAGCGTCGAAGGTGTCAAGCCTGCATCGGCGCTAACGCCAGAAGAAGTGAAGGCGGAGTTAGTTGCCTTGACGTGCGAGAATACATCCGAGAAGACATCTCAACCGAGTTTCACCGAAGAGGCGTGGAATCCGCTTCGTGAAGCCAATCGTGGGCGACGGGCGTATCCCGCAGCAGCCGAAGGGCTACAAGCTTAAGAAGGGGTCTGCCAGTAAGTTGATAGCGCTGCCGATGCGGGGTCCGCCGGGAAAACGGTTGACCCCCGTTGGAAACAATTCCGTTACGGTGGAGTAAGGCATTCCCGGAGCTGTGGGATGCTGCATGCGAAAGGGGCCTGCGAGGCCCCTTTCGTTTGTGCCGGACGCAGTACGAAGTGGGACAGCCGCCGGGCGTTCTGTCCGTCGTCGGCAGCAGGCAATCATTCTTTAATGCGCGAAGCCGCCTGTATTCAGCGGCGGTTTCAGCCACGGTGCCATTCTCTGGATCGTCAGTTGGTTCCCACGACGAACTGTCCTATCGATGCCGGTAGTGACCGAGGGTCGCAGTCGTAGAATCGATCTGGCCGAGGTTCGGGTTGAGCGATTGAACCCGCCTCGTTCGCGTTGCAGCACATCGTCTGCCGAGTCATTCCAAGCGGCAGCCGGGTGCGCCAGACGTGCGCTGAAAGGTCTGTTCCCGGGGAGGGGGCGTATCGGAAGAGCACACTTTTTTGACTTCAGTGACCTGCACCAGGAAACAAGAATGAACGTCCGCGAACTCCTGCAATCCAAGAAAGAAGCTGTCATCACCATCGATGCCGAAGACACGATCGGTGCCGCCGCCCACAAGATGAGCGCGAACAGGATCGCTGCGCTGGTGGTGATGAAGGACGATGCCCCGGTCGGCATCATTTCCGAGAAGGACATCGTGCGCACCCTGGCCGACGACGGCCCGCAGGCCGGCCGCCGGGTGATTTCCAGCCTGCCGTCCACCGGTCTGGAGGGCATTGCGCCGGACGCCACGCTGAAACAGGCCATGTCGTTGATGACGTACTCGCGGCGCCGTCACCTGATGGTCACTGAAGGCACCCGCCTGGTCGGCATCCTCAGCCTGGGCGATATCGTGAAGAACCTGCTGGGCGAGCTGGAACTGGAAAAGGCAGTGCTGCAGGACATCTACATGGCCGCCCACTGAGGGCCGCAGCGCTGGAAGCAGAGAAGCCGGGCATAGCCCGGCTTCTTCGTTCACGGCGCCGGTGATATCAGAAAGTGACCTTCACCGAATCGGCGCTGTAGTTCGCCGGCCCGTGATAGACCACTTCGATGTTGTTGCCATCGGGGTCGAGCACGAAGGCGCCGTAGTAGCCCGGGTGGTAGGGGCGTTCGCCTGGCGCGCCATTGTCGGTACCGCCGGCGGCGATCGCGGCAGTGTGGAAGGCGTCAACAGTTGCGCTGTCGCGGGCCTGGAAGGCGAGATGGTGGCGGCCGGTCAACTGGCCGGCGGCGGCACGGCTGCTGGCGCTGGAAATGAACAGCTCGTCGGCCCAGAAGAAGTCCGGCCCTTCGCCGCCCAGTGGGATGCCGATCGTGTCGAACACTGCCTGGTAGAAGTGGCGGCTGGCGGCCAGGTCACGCACCACCAGCTGGATGTGGTCGATCAGGCGGCCACGGTGCAGTTCCATCGTTTCCATACGAACCTCTTCAAAAAGGGGACGGAGTCGGTAGCGCCGGGCCGTGCCCGGCGAGCGCGCAGCGCGGCCTGCTCAAGGCCGCCGGGCATGGCCCGGCGCTACCGGAATTGTGCCCCTTTCCGGGTCAGACGTTGGCGATGATCTCGACCCAGTAGCCGTCCGGGTCCTTGATGAAGGCCAGGTTCTTCATGCGGCCGTCGGTCAGGCGCTTCTGGAAGGTTACCCCGAGGTCCTCGAAGCGTTGGCAGGCCGCCTCGATGTCCGGCACCGACACGCAGATGTGGCCGAAGCCGCGCGGGTCGCTGTTGCCGTCGTGGTAGACCGCGCCGTCCTGGCTCTCGGTGCCGTGGTTGTGGGTCAGTTCCAGCACGCCCGGCAGGCCGGCCATCCACAGGCGGCGCTGGCTGTCATCTTCCGGAACTGCCACGCCAGCTGGGACGTAGGCCAGGAAGTACAGGCTGAACTGGGCTTCGGGAAAGTCGCGCTTGTCGATCAGCTGGTAGCCGAGCACGCGGGTGTAGAAGTCCAGCGAGGCGGTGATGTCCTTCACCCGCAGCATGGTGTGGTTGAACACGAAGCCGGTGGTTTCGGCCGGGGCCTGGGCGGCGACGCCGGGGACATCGCGCAGGGCGGGAATGGTCATGGGGGGAGGTCCTTCAGACAGGGCCGTTGCCGGCCGGATGGGGGCATTCTACCGGCCAGCACCTGACGGCACCGCGACGTACAATGGCCGGATCGCACCGTTCCGTCCTGACAACGATTGCCCGCCATGTCACAGCGTGAATGGGTGGCCGCCGCCATCCGCAAGATTGAAGCCGATTTCAACCGCTCCGCCGATACCCACCTGATCCCGCTGGCGCTGCCCGGGTTCGAGGGCATCGATGTGTACCTGAAGGATGAGTCGAGCCATCCCACCGGTAGCCTCAAGCACCGGCTGGCGCGCTCGCTGTTCCTGTATGCGCTGGCCAATGGCTGGCTGCGCGAAGGGCGACCGGTGATCGAGGCGTCCAGCGGCTCGACGGCTGTGTCCGAAGCCTATTTCGCGCGCCTGCTCGGCCTGCCGTTCATTGCAGTGATCCCGGCCACCACCTCGCCTGAAAAGATCGCCGCGATCGAGTTCCAAGGCGGCCGCTGCCATCTTGTCGAACGTGCCTGCGACCTCAACTGTGATTCGGAGAAGCTGGCCCGTGAAACCGGTGGCCACTTCATGGACCAGTTCACCTACGCTGAGCGCGCGACCGACTGGCGTGCCAACAACAACATCGCCGAGTCCATCTTCAAGCAGATGGCCGAAGAGCCCAGCCCGGTTCCGGAATGGATCGTGTGCAGCCCCGGCACCGGCGGTACCGCCGCCACCCTGGGCCGCTATGTCAGCTACCGCCGCCACGACACCCGCATCCTGTGCGCGGACCCGGAAGTGTCGGTGTTCTTCGACGGCTACCGGGCCGCCGTGGCCGGTGAACAGGACTGGCGCGACCTGACCTGCACTGGTGGTTCGCGCGTGGAAGGCATCGGCCGGCCACGGGTGGAGCCGAGCTTCATCCCGACCAGCGTCGATGCGATGGTCAAGGTACCCGACGCACTGAGCCTGGCCGCGATGCGCCATGTCAGCCGCCAGCTCGGCCGCCGTGTCGGTGGCTCGACCGGCACCAACTTCATCGGCGTGCTGCAGGCGGCGCAATGGATGCGCGAGGCGGGCCACCAGGGCAGCATCGTCAGCATCCTGTGCGACAGCGGCGAACGCTATGCGCAGAGCTATTACGACCCGGCGTGGTACCTGCGCCAGGGTATCGATGTCGACGGCGCCGATGCGCAGCTGGCCGCTGCGGTCGCCGGGCAGGGCTTGCCCGAGCTGCCGTGGTGCAGCCTGGAAGCGCTGTAGCACGGACGACGCTCGCGCGGGGCCATGCCGGCGAAAGCGACGGTGTCTCAGTACCCCGCCGCGGTGAACGCGTCGAGCACCGCGTCGCGAAGCGCATCAGGCAACGCCTCGATGTCCATCGCACGATCATCCAGGTGCAGGGTGGGATCCAGGATGCTGGCGCGGCCCTGGGCCAATGCCTGCAACCACAGCAGCACGCAGATCACGAACTCGCGCTCATGGCCCAGCTGCAGCTGGCTGGCGCCGCGCTCGACCACTTCGAACGGGTACCACTCCTGGCTTTCATTGAACGTGCCGCCCTGCTGCAGCACCGCCTGCAACTGCTGCAGGTGGCGCGGGGCGTCGTCGCCGGCATCGCACAGCGCGGCGATCCAGGCCAGTTCGGCCGCGCTGGCAGACAGTGCCAGCGACCGCGCCGGTGAGGCGGATGCAACTGCAGCCAGACCATCCATGTAGGGCCTCGTTCGGTACGTGCCGCTGCGGACTCCCCCGCACCCAGAGCTTCGGGGGGCGTGCGTAAGGCCGATGTGAATGCCGTGCCCCCTTGTCAGCGATGCCTGGCAGCGCCATATCTACCGGGCTGCCCGCCTGCCGGGCCCGTACCCTGGAGACCTGCCGTGACCGTTGCCAACCCCCTGCTCGATTTTTCCGGCCTGCCGCGCTTCGAGGCGATCCGCCCCGAGCACGTGGCGCCGGCGCTGGATGTGCTGCTGGCCGAGGCCGAAGCCGCCGTCAGCGCAGCCGAGCAGGTGCAGCCGGTCACCTGGCAGACCTTCGTGACCCCGCTGGACGATGCCACCGAGCGCCTGTGGCGCGCCTGGGGCCTGGTCGGCCACCTGCAGGGCGTGGTCAACACCCCGGAGCTGCGCGAGGCCTACAACAGCAACCTGCCGCGAGTGACCCGCTTCGCCAGTGCGCTGGGGCAGAACCTGGCGCTGTATCGGCAGTACCAGGCGCTGGCCGCCAGCCCGGAGGCGGCGCATTTCGATGAAGCCCAGCGCAAGGTGCTGGACAACACCCTGCGCGACTTCCGCCTCGGCGGCGCCGAGCTGGCGCCCGAGGCCCAGCAGCGTTTTGCTGCGATCAAGGAAGAACTGTCGGCGCTGTCGGCGAAGTTCTCGCAGAACGTGCTCGACGCTACCGATGCCTGGTCGCTGATCATCGAAGACGAAGCGCGGCTGAAGGGCCTGCCGGAAGACGTGAAGGCCACCGCGCATGCCGCAGCACAGAAGGACGGCAAGGCCGGCTGGAAACTGACCCTGCAGATGCCGTGCTACCTGCCGGTGCAGACCTGGGGCGAGGACCGCGACCTTCGCGAGATCCTGTACCGCGCCAGCGCCCAGCGTGCGTCCGAATTCGGCGATGACGCACTGGACAACAGCGGCAACATCGACCGCATCCTTGCCCTGCGCGCCGAACTGGCTGCGTTGCTCGGCTTCGATTCGTACGGCCATTACTCGGTGGCGACCAAGATGGCGCAGGACCCGGCCGAAGTGCTCGGTTTCCTGCGTGACCTGGCCGCGCGTGCCAAGCCGTTCGCGGCCAGGGACCGCGCCGAGCTGGAGCAGTTCGCGCGCGAACAGCTCGGCATCGACAGCCTGCAGGCCTGGGACCTGGCCTTCGCCGCCGACCGCCTGAAGCAGGCGCGTTACAGCTATTCCGAGCAGGAGGTGAAGCAGTATTTCACCGAGCCGAAGGTACTGGGTGGCCTGTTCTCGGTGATCGAGCAGCTGTACGGCCTGCGCGTGCAGGAGGACAGCGCGCCGGTGTGGCACGAGGATGCGCGCTTCTTCCGGTTGGTCGATGCGCAGGGCGCGCTGGTTGGCCAGTTCTACCTGGACCTGTACGCCCGCGAGGGCAAGCGCGGCGGGGCGTGGATGGATGATTGCCGCAACCGTCGCGTGCGCACCGACGGCAGCGTGCAGACGCCGCTGGTCTACCTGGTGTGCAACTTCGGCCGCGGTGCCAACGGCAAGCCGGCCACCTTCAGCCACAACGAAGTGACCACGCTGTTCCATGAGATGGGCCACGGACTGCACCAGCTGCTGACCCGCATCGGCGAACTGGGCGTGGCTGGCATCAACGGCGTGGAATGGGATGCGGTGGAGCTGCCCAGCCAGTTCATGGAGAACTTCTGCTGGGAATGGGACCACCTGCAGGCGATGACCGCGCACGTGGACAGTGGCGAGCCGCTGCCGCGCGCGCTGTACGAGCGCATGCTGGCCGCGCGCAACTTCCACAGCGGCATGGCCACCGTCCGCCAGCTGGAGTTCGGCCTGTTCGACATGCTGCTGCACAGCCAGTTCGAACCAGCGCAGGACAGCGTGCTGGCGCTGCTCGACCGCGTGCGCGCGGAAGTGGCGGTGAACCACCCGCCGGCCTGGAACCGCTTCCCGCACCAGTTCAGCCACATCTTTGCGGGCGGTTACGCCGCGGGTTACTACAGCTACAAGTGGGCCGAGGTACTCAGCGCCGACGCCTATGCCGCCTTCGAGGAAGCGCCGCAGGCACTGGCTGAAACCGGCGCACGCTTCCGTGATGAGATCCTGTCGCGCGGTGGCAGCCGCCCGGCGGCGGACAACTTCAAGGCCTTCCGCGGCCGTGCGCCGCAGATCGATGCGCTGCTGCGCCACTCGGGCATGGCGTAAACGCAAAAAAACGCGGTGCATCCCGGTAGCGCCGGGCCATGCCCGGCGAGCGCGCAGCGCGGCGCGGCAAGAAGAGCCGCCGGGCATGGCCCGGCGCTACCGCACAGCGGTCATTCGGCGTAGATCATCTTCCGGGTCATGCCGCCGTCGACGATGAAATCCTGGCCGGTGCTGAAACCGGACAGTGATGACAGCAGGTACACGGCCAACGCACCGATGTCCTCCGGCTGGCCGACGCGGCCGACCGGGTGTTGCGCATGGTCGGTGGCCGAATACTCCGGTGCGTGTCGGCGTGAGGGTGCCTGCCACTCGCAGGTGCCGATCCACCCGGGACTGATGCTGTTCACCCGCACCGCCGGGCCGCTGCTGATCGCCAGCGCATGGGTGAACGCCACCAGTCCGCCCTTGGCTGCGGCATAGGCTTCGCTGTGTGCTTCGGATTGCCAGGCGCGGGTCGAGGCGATGTTGATGATCGCACCGGCGGCGCTGGTGGTCAGCGCCGGCAACGCATGCTTGCTGCACAGGAACGCGCCGTGCAGCGAAGACAGCCGGCGCTGCCACTCGTCCCAGTCCATGTCCTGCAGCAGCGTGCCGTGCGGGCTGGCAATCCCCGCGTTGTTGACCAGGCCGTCGATGCGGCCGAAACGCTGCAGGGCCACGGCGATGAAGGCGCGCACGCTGGCTTCGTCGGTGATGTCCAGGCGCTGGAACACGGCATCCTCACCACGCTGCCATTCCGCCAGGCACGCCTCGCCGGCCTCCACGTCGAGGTCGCCGATCAGCACGCGGCCACCGGCGCCGAGCACGGCCTGCGCGATGCCACGGCCGATGCCGTTGGCGCCGCCGGTGACCAGCACCACCTTGCCCGACAGCGGCGCGGCCGGCCAAGCGGCAATCGGCGGCACCGTGCTCACGACAGGTCTTCGCCACGCAGGCGGCGATGCCAGCCGTCCACGCCGATGCGGTCCAGGGTCTGGATGTTGCGCTCGACGATCACGTCCGGATCCGGATAGACGTCCACCGCGCGCGCCACGCTGTCTTCGCGCAGCAGGTGCAGGGTGGGGAAGGGCGCGCGATTGGTGTAGTTGCTGGCGTCGTCCGCGGCCACGCCGTCGAACTGGTAGTCGGGGTGGAAGCTGGCCACCTGCAGGATGCCCTGCAGGTCCAGCGCCTCGATCGCCGCGTCGGCGTTGTCGAGGAAGTCGTTGTAGTCGAGGAAATCGGTCAGCACCTGCGGATGCACGATCAGCGTGGTATCGATCTGCTCGGCCGGCGTATCGCGCAGCAGGACCAGTTCCTCGGCCAGCTGCTCAACCAGGGCTTCCGTCGTGGTCGCATCGCTGAGCACGATGCGGACCTGGTCCTTCACGTAGACCGCCTTGGCGAACGGGCACAGGTTCAGGCCGATGACGATGCGTTCCAGCCACAGGCGGGTGGCGGCGATCGGGTCCTCGGTGGGCAGTTGGGCGTCGGTCATGGCGGGCACGTCGGCTGGCGGGGCGGACATTGTAGGCGCGTCGCTTGCAACGCACCGTCTTACCGCAGGTGCCGGCGCCGGGCCATGCCCGGCGGCCAGATCAATCGCGGAAATTGTTGAACTGCAGCGGCAGCTCGAACTTGCCGGCCTTGAGCACGGCGATGGCGTCCTGCAGGTCATCACGCTTCTTGCCCTGCACGCGCAGCTTGTCGCCATTGATCTGGCTTTCAACCTTCAGCTTGGCCTCCTTCAGCGCAGCGGCGATCTTCTTGGCGATCTTCTGCTCGATGCCCTGCTTGACGGTGATCTTCTGCCGGGCCTGGGCCAGGTTGGTCTCGATGTCGCCGAATTCGAGGCTGAGCACATCGATGCCGCGCGCGGCCAGGCGTGCACGCAGGATGTCGTTCATCTGCTTGAGCTGGAACTCGGTCGGCGCGAACTGGTTGATCACATCGCCATCGCGTTCGAACTTGGCATCCACGCCCTTGAAATCGAAGCGGGTGGCCAGTTCGCGGTTGGCCTGGTCGATGGCGTTGGTCAGTTCGTGGGTGTCGACTTCAGACACGACGTCGAAGGAAGGCATGGGCGATGCTCCGCAGGATTCAGTGGCAGCCATTCTATCGCGAGGGCCCCATGCCCGCCCTTTGTAGAGTCGAGCCATGCTCGGCGGCTTTGTGAAGGGCAGCCGAGCGTGGGCTCGGCTCTACAGAAAGCGACGACCGGGCGATAATGGGCCATGAACGTGCAACGCTCCCCTTCGCGTGCGGTGGCCTGGATGGTCGCTGCAGTCGCCTGTTTCTCGCTGATGGACGCTGGCATGAAGCAGCTGTCGGCCAGCTACCCCACCCTGGAAGTAACCTTCCTGCGCGGCGCGGCCTCGTTGCCGTTCGTGCTGGTCTGGGTGCTGGCCAGCGCCGGGCCGCGTTCACTGGTGCCGCGCCGCTGGGGGCTGCACCTGCTGCGTGGTGCGCTGGGCATGGCGATGATCGGCTGCTTCGTGTTCGCCCTGCGCGACCTGCCGCTGTCCACTGCCTACACCATCTATTTCGTTGCCCCGCTGCTGATCGCCGCATTGTCGGTGCCGCTGCTGGGCGAGCGGGTCGGGCCACGGCGCTGGGTCGCCATCGGGATTGGCCTGGTCGGTGTGCTGGTGGTGCTGCGGCCGGGCGTCGATGGCTTCATCTCGGTGCCGGGGCTGATGGTGCTGGCCGCGGCCACCGCCTATGCCGTAGCCGCGATCACGGTCAGCCTGTTGACCCGCACAGATACCTCGCAGTCGATGGTGGTCTGGTTCCTGGTGATCATGGCCATCGGTGCCGGGCTGCTGGCCCTTCCCGGCTGGGTGCCACTGCAGCTGGCACATGCGCCGCTGATCGGTGGCATGGGCCTGGCCGGGGCGCTGGGCCAGATCGCCCTGACCAGGGCCTTCCAGCTGGGCGAGGCCTCGATGATCGCGCCGTTGGAGTACAGCGGGCTGGTCTGGGTGATCGGTTGGGACCTGGCCTTCTGGGGTCAGCTGCCCGATGGCTATACCTGGGTGGGCGCGGCAATCATCGTGGCTTCGGGGCTTTACCTGCTGCACCGCGAGCGGGTGAACAGGCAGGAGCCGCCGAAGCCGCTGGATCATCCCTGAACGGGTTTGGCCGGGGAGGGGGGTCAGAGCCCCTGCGGGGATCCGACCCCGGAACCCGCGCCGGAGCAGGCACGTTAGAACCAAAAGGAATAACATTCTGGCCCATGGCGCGGGCGCGCGACCGCCTGCGCTGGTAGGCTGCACGCCCCCTTCCGTCACCCAGCCGGTGAGCCACGCCCGTGATCGAGTTCCAGCGCCTGCACAAATCCTATGCCGTTGCCGGCCGCGAGATCAGCGCGCTGCAACCGTTGGACCTGACCATCGAGGCCGGTGAGGTTTTCGGCATCATCGGCCATTCCGGCGCCGGCAAGTCGACCCTGATCCGCATGATCAACCGCCTGGAAGAACCCAGCGGTGGCCGGCTGCTGATCGGTGGTGAGGATGTCACCGCGCTGGACGCGGACGGCCTGCGCGCGCTGCGCCGGCGCATCGGCATGATCTTCCAGCATTTCAATCTGCTGTCGTCGCGCACGGTTGCGGGCAATGTCGCCTTCCCGCTGGAACTGGCCGGCACGCCGAAGGCGGAAATCGACGCGCGCGTGGCCGAGCTGCTGCAGACCGTGGGCCTGGAAGCGCATGCGCAGAAGTATCCGGCGCAGCTGTCCGGTGGCCAGAAGCAGCGCGTCGGTATCGCCCGCGCGCTGGCGACCCGTCCGCAGATCCTGCTGTGCGACGAGGCCACCAGTGCGCTCGACCCGCAGACCACTGCTTCGGTGCTGTCGCTGCTGTCGAAGATCAATCGCGAGCTCGGCCTGACCATCGTGCTGATCACCCACGAGATGGACGTGATCCGCCGTGTCTGCGACCGCGTTGCGGTGCTCGATGCCGGCCAGATGGTCGAAACCGGTCCGGTCACCCGGGTGTTCCTGCACCCGCAGCATCCGACCACGCGCCGGTTCGTCAGCGAGTCGGAGCATGTGGACGAGGGCGCGCTGCACCGTGATTTCGATGCCGTTGGCGGCCGTATCGTGCGCCTGACCTTCCTCGGTGGCGACACCTACGAACCCCTGCTCGGCAGCGTCGCGCGGCAGACCGGGGTCGACTACAACATCCTGTCCGGGCGTATCGACCGGATCAAGGACACCCCGTATGGCCAGCTGGTGGTCGCCCTGGTGGGCGGCGACCAGTCCGCCGCGCAGGCTGCCTTCGTGGCCGCCGGCGTGCACGTCGAGGAGCTGCGTCGATGATCATTGCTGCTGCTGGCGGCTTCTTCCGTCACCTGGATGCGGGCAAGTGGGCCGACATCGGCCAGGCCACCCTCGACACGCTGCTGATGCTGCTCGGTTCGCTGCCGCTGACCCTGGCCATCGGCCTGCCGCTGGGCGTGCTGCTGTACCTGTTCGGCGCGCCACAGATGAAGCGGAGGCCGTTCGCCTATGGCGCGCTGGCACTGGTGGTGAACCTGCTGCGCTCGGTGCCCTTCATCATCCTGATGATCGTGCTGATTCCGGTCACGTTGTTCCTGATGGGAACCTCGCTGGGCGTGCGCGGCGCGATCGTGCCGCTGGTGATCGGCGCAGCGCCGTTCTATGCGCGCCTGGTCGAGACCGCGCTGCGCGAAGTGGATCGAGGCGTCATCGAGGCGACCCAGGCGATGGGCGCCACCACCTGGCAGCTGGTGACCCGCGTGCTGCTGCCGGAAGCGCGCCCCGGCCTGATCGCCGGTGCCACCGTCACCACCGTGGCCCTGATCGGCTTCACTGCGATGGGCGGTGCGATCGGTTCCGGTGGCCTCGGCGACCTGGCTTTCCGCGATGGCTACCAGCGTTCGCACACCGACGTGGCCCTGGTCACCGTGGTCCTGCTGCTGGTCCTGGTGCAGCTGCTGCAGATGCTCGGCGACCGCCTGGTCGCGCATTACAGCCGCAAGTAACCCGGTGCCGGGCGTCGCCCGGCGTCGTTCGGGTAGCGCCGGGCCATGCCCGGCGGCGGCATGACGCAATCGATCCATTGAAAACCTGAATCACCGAACCGGGACTGGCAGCACATCCAGTTGCTTGGTATATTCCGTGTGACGTAATACGTTTTGCGGAATGATCCGGTCCTTCCGTTGCAAGCACACCCGCGCCTTGTTTGAAGGCCACTGCGTGCGCGCCTGGCTGCCGATTCGACGGGCAGCGGAACGCAAGCTGCAGATGCTTGACTCGGCACAGACGCTGGCGTTCCTGCGCAGTCCGCCCGGCAACCGGTTGGAGGCACTGGCTGGCGACCGCAAAGGGCAGCACAGCCTGCGAATCAACGATCAGTGGCGGCTGTGTTTCATCTGGACCGACAGCGGTCCGCAATCCGTGGAAATCGTTGACTACCACTGAGGCATTCGCCATGAAGCCAACCAACAATCGCATGCGGGCCATCCATCCCGGCGAGATCCTGCGAGAGGAGTTCCTTTCCCCGCTGGCTCTGAGCGTGAATGCACTGGCGAGGGAACTGGATGTTCCGGCCACCCGCCTGCATGCCATCGTCCATGGCGAACGTGCGATCACCGCCGACACTGCTGCCCGGCTGGCGCGCCATTTCGGAGGTGATGCCGCATCGTGGCTGGCGCTGCAGGCGACTTACGACTTGAAGACGCTGCCCACGCTTGGCGAGATCGAGCGCCGCGTGCAGCCGCGGGCGGCGTAAGGCACGTCACGTCCGCCGGGCATGGCCCGGTATCGTTCAGGTAGCGCTGGGCCATGCCCGGCGACGCTTTCTCAGCGCACGTTCGGGACTTCGTAGCCCAGCTTGCCGACCTGTTCCGGATGCTGCGGCACGCGCTTGAGCTTGTCGGTGTTCACGCCGTACTCGTCGCGCAGGCGCTCGGCCAGCTCCTTGTACAGGGCTTTGTCCATGTCCGGCGTGCGCGAGAAGATCCACGCCATCTCGCGGCCCGGGTAGCCGATCAGTGCCCACGAATAGTCCGGGGCGACGTCCAGCACCCGGGAGTGGGTCGGCACCACGCGGTAGAACCAGGTGCGCCAGCCGTGGTTGCCGCTGTCCGGGTCGACGCTGGCGCGTGCGCGGATCTCCTGCAGGGGTTCGCCGAAGCCGTCGCGGTAGCGGTAGGTGATGCCGACCTTGTGCTCGTCGCGCAACTCGTACTCGTTGACGCTGGCGACGTGCCCGCGTTCGATGAAGTTCGGCACGCGGCCGATCACGTACCAGGTGCCCATGAAGCGCTTGAGGTCGATCGGGGCATCCGGATCGGCGCGCGGGGCGCTGGCACGGGGTGATGGCGGCTCACCGACCGCCATGGCGGGGCCCGCCAGGGACAGGGCCAGCAACACGGCGCAGAGCGGGCGGATCGAAGTCATGCGGGAGCGGGCTCAGGAGGGCTTTGCCTGAGCATGGTCGACTGAGCGTGCGCGATCCGTCAATGGTGTCGCAATCTGTGAGAAGGGGCTTGCCCAAGCTGTGTTGCATTGTCTACCGGAGAAGGCCCATGAACACACGTTCCGTCCGTCACCCTGCAACTGAACGCATCATCGAACGCGCCGACCCGCGCCTGCTGCGTGGCGTGCGGCAACTGGTGCTGGCCGGACTGGCGCTGGTACTGGTCTGGCCAGCGGCACGTGGCAGCAGCGCGTGGTTGGGCTGGCTGCCGATGTGGCTGATCGGCATGCCGCTCGCGGCCTGGTGGGCGCTGTTGCGCTTCCCGCTGCCGCGCCTGTCGCGGCTGCCGAAGGTGCGGCGTACCGGTGGACAGGCGCGTCGCCGGCGCGGCCCGGCGGCCACGGCCTGACCTTCGACACGGGGGAGGCCGCGGCATTCCGTGCTAGCGTTCCACGGCTTATGACTGCCTGGAGCTGCAATGTCACGACTCGCTTCCGCCTGCCTGTTGGCCGGCATGATGACCGCTGCCTCGGTGGGGACCGCCGTGGCCGCTGAAGATACCGACCGCTACGCCTGGCTGGAGGACGTCACCGGCGACAAGCCGCTGTCCTGGGTCAAGGAACAGAATGCCAAGTCCGAGGCGCGCCTGGCGCAGACCCCGGCCTTCAAGCAGATGGAGACCCGCATCCGCGAGGTGCTCGACTCCGATGCCAAGATTCCGGGCGTGCAGAAGATCGGCGACTACTACTACAACTTCTGGAAGGACCAGCAGCACGAGCGCGGCCTGTGGCGGCGCACCACCCTGGCCGAGTACCGCAAGGCGTCGCCGCAGTGGGAGACCGTGCTCGACCTGGATGCGCTGAACAAGGCCGAGGGTGAGAACTGGGTCTGGCACGGCGCCGATTGCCTGCGCCCGGATTACAGCCGTTGCCTGATCGCGCTGTCGCGCGGCGGCGCCGACGCCGACGTCACCCGCGAGTTCGACCTGGCCAACAAGACCTGGATCAAGGACGGCTTCTTCCGTCCGGAGTCGAAGGGGGGCCTCAACTGGGTCGACCGCGACACCGTGTTCGTCTACACCGACTTCGGTGCCGGCACGATGACCACGTCCGGCTATCCGCGCGTGGCCAAGCTGTGGAAGCGCGGCACGCCGATGGCCTCGGCCACCGTGGTGTACGAAGGCAAGCCGGAAGACATGTACATCGCGGCGATGCACGATGACACCCCGGGCTTCGAGCGCAACCTGGTCAGCCGCACGCTGGCGTTCTACAACAACGAGCTTTACCTGCGTGGCGACGACGGCACGCTGACCAAGATCGATGCGCCGAATTCGGCCGAGAAGGGCCTGCACAAGCAGTGGCTGACCCTGGAGCTGCGCGATCCGTGGACCGTGGGCGGCAAGACCTATGCCTCCGGTTCGCTGCTGGCCACCCAGCTGGACGACTTCCTGGCCGGCAAGCGCGACTTCGAGGTGCTGTTCACCCCGACCGCGACCACCTCGCTGGCCAGCGCCACCTGGACCAAGAGCCATCTGGTGCTGAACGTGCTGGACGACGTCAAGAACCGCCTGTCGGTGCTGACCCCGGGCGCAGATGGCTGGAAGACCAGCCGCTTCGTCGGCGCCCCTGCCTTCGGCACACTGGGCGTGGCTGCAGTGGACAGCAATGACAGCGACGCGGTGTGGCTGACCGCCACCGACTACCTGACCCCGACCACGCTGGCCCTGGCCGAGATCGGCCAGGCCCCGGAAACGCTGAAGACCATGCCGGCCTTCTTCGATGCCAAGGGCAAGGTGATCGAGCAGCACTTCGCCACCAGCAAGGACGGCACCCGCGTGCCGTACTTCGTGGTGCACGACAGGGCGATGAAGCTCGATGGCTCCAATCCGACGCTGCTGTACGGCTACGGTGGCTTCGAGATCTCGCTGACCCCGAGCTATTCCGGTGGCATGGGCCGCGCCTGGCTGGAGAAGGGCGGCGTGTACGTGGTGGCCAACATCCGTGGTGGCGGCGAGTACGGCCCGCGCTGGCACCAGGCGGCGCTGAAGCAGAACCGCCACAAGGCCTACGAAGACATGGCCGCAGTGGCGCGGGACCTGGTCAAGCGCAAGATCACCAGCGCCAAGCACCTGGGCGTGCAGGGCGGCAGCAACGGTGGCCTGCTGACCGGCAACATGCTGACCCAGTACCCGGAGCTGTTCGGTGCGGTGGTGGTGCAGGTGCCGTTGCTGGACATGAAGCGCTACAGCCACCTGTTGGCCGGTGCCTCATGGATGGCCGAGTACGGCAACCCGGATACCAGTGACTGGGAGTTCATCAAGACCTTCTCGCCGTACCACCTGTTCAACGCGAAGAAGAACTACCCGCCGGTGCTGTTCACGACCTCGACCCGCGACGACCGCGTGCACCCGGGGCATGCCCGCAAGATGGCGGCGAAGATGATCGACGCCGGCAAGGACGTGACCTACTACGAGAACATCGAAGGGGGGCACGGCGGCGCCGCCAACAACGCGCAGGCCGCGCACATGTCGGCGCTGGCCTACAGCTTCCTGTGGGAGCGGTTGGGCGGCAAGTAAGCAGAACGGAAAACGCCGCCCCAGGGCGGCGTTTTCCGTTATCGGGTAGCGGCGGGGGCCGGCCCCCGCGCGGCGCGGCGCGGCGCGGGGCGCGGGGCGCCCGGGCGGCGCGGGCCCTCGGTCGCCTATGTCCGTTCGTGCGTTGGGCGTGGGTGGGGGGGTGGGGGGGGGGGGGGGGGGGGGGGGGCCCCGCCCGCCCACCCCCCCCC